>NZ_JARAYQ010000123.1:0-23679 GCF_033794505.1 Streptomyces sp. MB09-01
GCGGCATACGTATTTTCTTACTGTCTCGTGGGTCTGATGATGTGTTGTAGAGGACTCCCCCGCCTCCTCGCCACCTCCGGGTTGCTGACCGCGCTCACCCTGACCGGGTGCTCCTCGACCGGTTCCGGCGCCGACGACGACGGCCGCGAGCCCGAGGCGGGAGCCGCTCCGCGGATCCTGAACTCGGCCGAGCTCACGCTTCCGCTCGATGCGTACATCCTGCGCGGCGAGCGGGTCACCTTGCTGACGCGAGCTCAGAACACGTTGGTGGACCAGTGCATGAAGCGGTACGGGTTCCGCTACACGGGCCAGGGCGGCGACAGGGTCCTGAACGACCGGGCCCGGCTCTACGGGATCACGGATGCAGATCAGGCCGCCCGCTACGGCTACAGCAACCCCGACCTCGCCTCCGGAGGCGGCGAGCGGCCCGCCCCCGCGACGCAGCTCGGCCCCAATGAGTCGCTGTTCCTGCACGGTGAGAAGGAAGTCGACCCCTCCAAGCCTGTGCCGATGAGCCAGGAGGAGGCCGAGCAGACCGGCCAGGGCGCGATCACCGTCGACGGGCAGAAGGTGCCGGCCGGCGGGTGCCGGCGCGAGAGCTACCTCAAGCTCTACGCCCCGACCAAGGACGCGGTGGACATCATGCTCCCGCAGAACATGGCGACCGACTCCTACCTGAGGGCCGGCGAGGACAGCAGGGTCCGCAAGGTCACCGCCGAGTGGTCGGCCTGCATGGCCGAGAAGGGCTACAAGACCGACGACCCGGTGTCTCCGCAGGAGGACCTCGGGTTCCAGTCGGCCCCGGGCTCGCCGCAGGCGATCGCCGCGGCACAGCACGATGTCGCCTGCAAGGAGCGCACCAACCTGGTGGGCGTCTGGCACACGGTCCAGACCGCGTACCAGAAGCGGGTGATCGAGAAGAACGCCGAGACCCTCGACCTGGCGAAGAAGCAGATGGAGGACCGGCTCCGGCTGGCCGCCCAGCTCACGGGCACCGGCTGAGCCCCCGGCCGGGTGGTGGAAACTGGTCCGAAGGACAGTTCCGCCCGGGGTCCGGGGCACGTTGACTGGGGGGCGGTGCGGCCCGGTGAAGGTCACCCAATGGATCATGGGGCTGATCAGCGGCCGGATCCGTGGCGGCCGCCACGAGCAAAGGGCTTCACGATGCCGGCAGGCCATTCCACCGGTCGCTCCCGCCGCAACGGCCCGCGCGCCAGGCGCCGGGCCGAGCGGCGCAAGCGGCTGCGGCGCACCATCCTCCTCGGTTCGGCCGCGCTCGTCGCGGTCTCGGCGACCGCGTACGCGCTGGTCCCCCAGGACGAGAGCGCCACGGCAGCCGGGGGTCGGGCCGCGGTCCAGCCCGAGCCGCAGGACGGGGAGTCCGCCGACGGCGCGGGGAACCCGGTCCCCAACGGCGGCCAGCAGTCCCCTTCGCCGTCCCCGTCCTCCGCCGCGCCCTCCCAGAAGCCGTCGGGCACGCCTTCGGGCGCCGCGACGCCCGCCCGGCCCGGCGTGTTCACCGGCTCCACCACCGCCGGCGCAGCGAAGGGCAAGGGTCCCGCGCTGCGCTGGCGGATCGAGGTCGAGGAGGGCAGCGGGGTCGACCCGGAGGCGGCCGCCCGCTCGGTCGAGGCGATCCTCTCGGATCCGCGCGGCTGGACCCGGGACCCGGCGTACGGCTTCCAGCTCGTCGGAGCGGGTCAGCCGGTGGACTTCACCGTCAAGATCGCAACGCCCACGACCACCGACCGGCTGTGCGACGTGGTCACCCCCGAACTCATCGGCGAGACCAACTGCCGCGCCGGCCACACCGTCGTGGTCAACCTCAAGCGCTGGCAGGAGGGTTCGCCGCAGTTCAACGGGCCGGTGGAGGAGTACCGAGCGCTGATCGTGAACCACGAGGTCGGGCACGAGATAGGCCGCGAGCACGAGAGCTGCCCGGCCCCCGGCAAGCCCGCGCCCGCGATGATGCAGCAGATCAAGGGCCTGAACGGCTGCAAGGCCAATGCATGGCCGTACGACGCGAATGGAACCTACCTGTCCGGTCCACGCGTCCCTTAGGGGGAGAGCCGTCCGCAGGAGGACGGTTCGGGGGGAGTGGAATCGGTGCGCGTCGTCAGCTTCAGCGTCCCCTCGTGGTTCCCCTCGTACGAGTCGTACGGGGAACCGGCCGGGCCGCAGACGACGGGCGAGGCCCTGCCCGCCGACGCGCAGTCCGCCGAGGTGCTGCTGACCGAGCAGGAGTCGGCCGTGTTCCTGTGCCTGGCCACCGGGGCCTCCAACCGGGAACTCGCCGTGGAGCTCCAACTGTCCGTCAGCACGGTCAAGTTCCACGTCGTGAACATACGGGCCAAGCTCGGCGGGATCAGCCGCCTGCAGGCCTGTCTGCTGGCGGCCCTCGCCCGCGAGGACACCCGGCGCGCCGGGGACGGCTCCCTCAGCGACGGCGGTGCAGCAGTCGCCCGCCGATGACCGTGGCCACGCAGGTGGTCGCGCCCTCGGCCAGCAGTTCGGCCTCGTCCGCCACCGCGAAGACCGCGAAGCGGGCCGCGGCGCCGGGCTCCAGGAGCCCGTGGAAGGCCTCCTGGGCCGCGTCCCGGCCGGCGAGGGGATCGAGGGCCGGCTTCCCCTCGTAGGCGGCCGGCGGCAGGATCAGGAGCCCCGAGCGGGTCACCGCCGTGCGCACCGACGCGATCGTGAAGCGGCCGCACACCGCGACCACCCCGCGCGCGAGGAGCTTCTGCGTGCCGCGCCGGGCGCTGTTGCCCCACCGCGCCTCGGTCATCTTCAGCGCGTCCAGCGCGGCCTCGCCGCTGATCGGGTCGGCGCCGAGCTCGGGGACCTCGTACGGGTCGTCCGGGTAGTACGTCCGCTCCAGCAGCTCGTCCGCCCCGCGCACCTGCAGCCCCGGGGTGAGCACCCCGGGCCAGCGGCGGGTGCGCGCGTGCGGAAGGGCCGCAGCGAGATCCTCGTACGGCCCCACGCGGGCGATCCGGTCGCCCTCGACGAGGACCGCACCGCCGGGCAGCGGTGCGGAACCCGGGCCGGGGACGAGGAGTTCGGCGGTGTGAAGCGTCAGCATCGTGTCGGACGCGTCAGTTCGTGGAGATGAGCTTCAGTTCGGGGTGCGCCGTGCCGCCTTCGATGGCGGTGGAGGAGATGTGCGAGACCACGCGGTCGTCGACCGGGTCGTTCGCCGGGTCGTCGTGCACCAGCAGGTGCTCGTAGGTCGTCGCGCGCTGCGCCGGGGTGCGGCCCGCCTTGCGGATCAGGTCGATGATCTCCTGGCGGTTGGAGCGGTGCTTGGCACCGGCCGAGGAGACGACGTTCTCCTCCAGCATGATCGAGCCGAGGTCGTCGGCGCCGTAGTGCAGCGAGAGCTGGCCCGCCTCCTTGCCGACGGTCAGCCAGGAGCCCTGGATGTGGGCGATGTTGTCGAGGAACAGGCGCGCGATCGCGATCATGCGCAGGTACTCGAAGATCGTCGCCTGGGTGCGGCCCTTGAGGTGGTTGTTCTCGGGCTGGTAGGTGTACGGGATGAAGGCGCGGAAGCCGCCCGTACGGTCCTGCGTGTCCCGGATCATCGCGATGTGCTCGATGCGCTCGGCGTTGGTCTCGCCGGTGCCCATCAGCATGGTGGAGGTGGACTCCACGCCCAGCTTGTGGGCGATCTCCATGATCTCCAGCCAGCGCTCGCCGGACTCCTTGAGCGGGGCGATCGCCTTGCGCGGCCGCTCCGGCAGCAGTTCGGCGCCGGCGCCCGCGAAGGAGTCGAGGCCTGCCGCGTGGATGCGCTGGATGGCCTCCTCCGCCGAGACGCCCGAGATGCGGGCCATGTGCTCGACCTCGGACGCGCCGAGGGAGTGGATGACCAGCTGCGGGAAGTCCTTCTTGATGGCGGAGAAGTGGTGCTCGTAGTACTCGACGCCGTAGTCCGGGTGGTGCCCGCCCTGGAACATGATCTGCGTGCCGCCGAGCTCCACGGTCTCCGCGCAGCGGCGCAGGATGTCGTCGAGGTCGCGGGACCAGCCCTTCTTCGCGTCCTTGGGGGCCGCGTAGAAGGCACAGAACTTGCACGCCGTGACGCACACGTTCGTGTAGTTGATGTTGCGCTCGATGATGTACGTCGCGATGTGCTCGGTACCGGCGTAGCGACGGCGGCGCACCGCGTCGGCCGCCTGGCCGAGCGCGTGCAGCGGCGCGTGGCGGTAGAGGTCGAGCGCCTCTTCCTTGGTGATCCGGCCCCCCGCTGCGGCGCGGTCGAGGACAGACTGGAGAACGGCCTGGTCGGTCACCGGTGAGTCACCTTTCGGCGGTGTGTCTGTGTCAAGGTCCGGACCGATCCAGCCTACGCCAGGGCTTCGGGCGTCCCGTCACGGGCTTCGGGTCAGGTCGCCCTCGGGGTTCCCGGCCGGGGCGTCGCCCGACTTGTAGTGGAGGGTCCCGTTGGCGTTGAGGGTGAAGCGTTCGTCGGCGGAGCCGTTGGAGCAGACGCCGGGAGCCGGGTTGGTACCGCCCGAGGTGTCCAGGACGAGCGAGCGGTCGGTGGCGGAGGAGAGCTTCCAGTCACCGCTGCAGTCGGTGCCGAGGAGCGCCAGGACCGACTTGTCCCGGGCGACGACCTCGCCGACCCTTCCGCTCTTGATGGTGATCTCGAACTCGGTGGAGACGCCGAGGCGGGCGGTGGTGACCGTGCCCTTCCACGTCCCGATGAGCTCCTTGGGGACATCGGTACGGGTGCCCCCGGGCGCCGCGCTCCCGCTGGGGCCGGTGCTCGGGGTGGCCTCCGACGCGGCCGGAGCCGACGCGGCGGGGCGCGTGTCACCGGCCTCGTCCCGGGTCTTCTCACCCTTGCCGGGGAGCAGGTCCATCCAGAACAGCCCGCCGGACAGCAGCGCCAGGGCGGCCGCGGCCGCCAGCACGAGGGTGCAGCTGAACCGGCGGCCGGCGGCCGTCACGCTCATCTGCCGCCCCTCGGGCGCGGTCCGCGGCTGCGGCACCGCGCCGGCGCCGGGGCCCGCGCCACCACCCGTGCCGCTGCCGGCGGTTTCGGTGGGACTGCCGTACGGGCCCGCGGCCGGAACGGAGTACGGGGAGCCGCCCGAGCCCTGGCTCCCGTACGAGGGGTCCGGCGCGCCGAAGCCGGCCGGCGCCCGGTCCCCGTACGACGGGGTCGTGAACGGGACCGGGCCCGAGGGGATCTCCTGGGCGGGCCCGGCGTCGAGGTCCAGCAGTGCCACCGCGGCCCGGCTGGCCTGCTCCACCAGGGGAGCGGGAAGCCAGCCGGGGGCGCCCAACGCCCCGCCGAGGGCCGCCGCGACCGCTTCCGGGGAGGGCCGGTCGGCGGCCGACTTGGCCAGGCAGGCCGCGATCAGCTCGCGCAGCTCGCCGGCCGGCAGCGCGCCGAGCTCGGGCGGCTCGTGCACCACCTTGTAGAGGAGGGTGGCCGAGTTGTCGCCGGTGAAGGGCGGCTGCCCGGTCGCCGCGAAGGCCAGGACCGCGCCGAGCGAGAACACGTCGGCGGCCCCGGTGATGCCCTTGCCGAGGATCTGCTCGGGAGACATGTAGCCGGGCGAGCCGACGGAGACCCCGGTGGAGGTGAGCGAGGCGGTGCCGTCCGTGGCCCGCGCGATCCCGAAGTCGATCAGCCGCGGCCCGTCGAGGGTGAGCATCACGTTCGACGGCTTCACGTCACGGTGTACGAGGCCCAGCCCGTGCACGGCCACCAGGGCGCGGGCCAGACCCGCGCCGATGGCCCGTACTGAGTTCTCCGGGAGCGGCCCGTGCGCGGTCAGCGCCCTGTCCAGGGAGGGGCCGGCCACGTACCCGGTGGCCACCCACGGCACCGGAGCCTCCGGATCCGCGTCCAGCACCGGAGCGGTCCACTCGCCGCCCACCCGCCGGGCCGCCTCCACCTCGCGGCGGAACCGGGCCCGGAACTCCTCGTCGGCGGCGAAATGCGGGTGCACGATCTTGACGGCGACGGTCCGGCCGCCCGCACTGCGCCCCAGGTAGACCCGGCCCATGCCACCCGCGCCGAGCCGGCCGAGCAGCCGGTACGCGCCGATGGTCCGCGGCTCACCGGCTTCGAGCGCCTGCATCGCGTCCCCCAATTCCCCGTGGTCCCGGGCACCTTGCGCCCAGCCGTTCGAGCAGCAGCCTAGGCCGTGCGGGCGCGGGGGCGGGGCCCTGTCACCCTTTTGCATTTCCCTTCCGAGATCAGAAATGCAAAAAGGCGTGAATTCCCGGGAAACTTCGCATTCGCCCGCCCGACCCAATGGGCCCGACCCAATGGGCCCGACCCCATGGGCTACCGCGTAAACCCGGTCAGCACTCCTGGACCACCGAGCTCAGCAGCTCCACGGCGACATCCGCGGCATACCCCGTCGTGGGTCCCGTACGGCGTGCGAATTCCCGTACGCCGGCCAGCTGATCGGGCCCGAAGCGGAAGTCGAGCGTCGTGAAGTACCGCTCCAGCAGGTCCGCGTCGAAGGCCTCCCAGCGGGCCGCCTGCTCGGCGACCTTGGCGACCTCCTCCAGGGAGACGTCGCGGGAGGCGAGGAATGCCTCGTGGACCTCGCGCACGACACCGGGCTCACGGGCGAGGTAGTCCTTGCGGGCGGCCCAGACGGCGAAGACGAACGGCAGTCCGGTCCACTCCTTCCACATGTGCCCCAGGTCGTGCACGGTCAGCCCGAGCCGGGGTGCGTCGTGGAGGGAGGCGCGCAGCGCGGCGTCGCCGATCAGTACGGCCGCGTCCGCCTCCTGCATCATCACGCTCAGGTCGGGCGGGCAGGTGTAGTAGTCGGGCCGTACCCCGTACTGCTCGGAAAGCAGCAGCTGAGCGAGTCGTACGGACGTACGAGAGGTGGAGCCGAGGGCGACGCGGGCGCCGTCGAGCTGCTCCAGGGGCACCTGCGAGACGATCACGCAGGACATCACGGGACCGTCGCAGCCGACCGCGATGTCGGGGAAGGCGACGAGCTGGTCGGCGTTGCGGAGGAACTCCACGAGGGTGATCGGGCCCATGTCCAGGTCCCCCTGGACGAGGCGCTCACTGAGTTTCTCGGGGGAGTCCTTGGTCAGCTCCAGGTCCAGCAGCGTGCCGGTTCTGGCCAGGCCCCAGTAGAGGGGAAGGCAGTTCAGGAACTGAATGTGGCCGACGCGGGGCCGGCTGCGGTAGACGTCCACATCGCGAGACTAGTCCCCGTGTCCGCGTCAGCCTTCGGGCGGGTCTCAAACGTCCGGGTGACGTGATCTTTCCCTCTGGTCTCCGCCGCAGGGTGCGTGCTAGGCTCGACGCAAGTTGCAGTTTGGTTTCCCTTGCAGTACGAGGCCTGCGGAGAATGTGACCCGCAGGCTTTTGTAGTTTTCAGACTTCTTAGCAGGTTCTGGAGCAGGGCGACCCTTTGGCCCATAGGAGGGCTCATGGCTACCGGAACCGTGAAGTGGTTCAACGCTGAAAAGGGCTTCGGCTTCATCGCCCAGGACGGCGGCGGCCCGGATGTCTTCGTCCACTACTCCGCGATCAACGCCTCTGGCTTCCGCTCCCTCGAGGAGAACCAGATGGTGAACTTCGACGTCACGCAGGGTCCGAAGGGCCCGCAGGCGGAGAACGTCACCCCGGCCTAGTCGCCTGGGCCAACCTCATCGCGGGTTGGAAAAGCAGTACCCAAGGAGCCCTGTCACCTCTGCGCCAGCAGAGCGGCAGGGCTCCTGCCTTTCCCCTCCCGGGGGGGGCGGGGTACGTCAGTGGCCCCCGGCACCGTGGGACGGTGCCGGGGGCCACTGACGTACGAGATCGCGTCAGGCCGGGGTGGGGGCCGTGATCTTGATGTCCAGGATCAGGGTCACGTTCTCCTTGGTGGTCAGACGCAGGGAGTACGTGCCCGGGGGCACGTCCGTGGTGAACAGCTCCGGCAGGACGATCTTGCCGTCGGCGCCCGTCTTGGGCAGTACCCGGCCGAAGAGCTTCTTGCCGTCCTCGTCCTTGAAGTACGGACCCTTCGCGGTCGCCGGGTCCACCGGGACCCACTTGCCGTCCGCGTCCTTCACGACCAGGTCGGCGACGGCCTCCGTACCCGCGACGGCCTTGCCGGCGGCCGTGGCGAGGACCTGCACGCCCGTGAGGCTCGTACCGGCGACCGTCTCCAGCGGCTTCGAGCCCTCCGGGCGGGCCAGCTTGTCGGCGACCGTCACCGTGACGCGGCCCTCGAAGTTCACCGTGAGCTTGGTCGTGGTGTCGTAGGCGGAGGCGCGCAGCTTGAAGGTGCCCGCCTTGGCACCCGCCTTCAGGCCGGGCGCGGCGGCGATGCCGTCGGCGCCCGTCTTGATCACCAGGGACTTCTCCGCCCCGAAGAGCGTGCCGCCCGTGGTGTCCTCCTCGACCGCGAAGATCACCTCGCGGTCGGCGGCGGGCTTGCCGTCGCTCAGGACCAGCTTGACCTTCGGGATCACGGTGAAGGCCGCGCCGGCCTCGGCCGTCAGCCCGGGCCCGTCGAGCAGGGTCAGGTCCTGCAGGTGCGGGGCCGGCTTCTCCGGGGTCGGAGTCGGCGTCGGGGTCGGCGTGGGCGTCGGGGTGGGGGTCGGCGTCGGCTTCGGAGTCGGCTTGGGCGTCGGGGTCGGCGTGATCGGGCTCTGCGCCGGAGTGGGCAGCGTGGTGCCCGGCTGCTGGGGCGGGTAGTTCCCGGCCGGCGGGTTCGGAACCTCGGCGGCGCCGCCGTTCTGGTACTGCCGCATGTAGCCGAGCACGGTGTTCACGTACTCGCGGGAGTTGTTGTAGCTGAGGATCGCCGCGTCGAGCTTGGCCTGGTTCGACAGGTCCCGGTCGCCCGCGCACAGGTAGAGCCCCGCGCCCAGCGCCGCGTCGTAGATGTTGTTCGGGTCGCGCTTGGCGTCGCCGTTGCCGTCGGCGCCCCAGGTGGCCCAGGTGGACGGGATGAACTGCATCGGGCCGACGGCGCGGTCGTACGCCGTGTCCGCGTCCCACTCGCCCTTGTCGGTGTCCCGGATCTCGGCGAAGCCGTTGCCGTCGAGGCGGGGGCCGCGGATCGGCTTCTCGGTGTAGCCGTCGGCCTTGAGCCCGTAGCCGGAGGCGTGGACGGACTCGACCCGGCCGATGCCCGCGAGCAGTTGCCAGGGCAGCTTGCAGCCGGGGAGTGCGGCCGCCACCGAGAGTTCGGCGCGGTGATAGGCGTCGAGGGCGGTCGCGGGTATCCCGCTGGCCCCCTCCTGCGCGCCCGCGCCGGCGGGCGGCGGGTCGGCGACGATGTCGGGCAGGTCCAGCCGGGCGTCACCGCGGTCGGCGGCCTGCGGGCTGTCCGGAGTCGGCTCGGACTCCCCCGCGTCGGCGGTCGACGGATTGGTCACGACCGCGGCGGTGGTCAGGCTGGCCGCGAGAGCGGCCGTGCACAGGACCTTGCGCGAGGTGTTGACGAGGTGACGGTGAAGCGGCTTCACAGTGCGGCGATCCCCCCAGGAGCCGTCAGAGGCGTACGGCTGGTCCAGCCGTGAATATCCACTGTCTATCAGGTATTAGAACCCGACTCGCCGTCCGCCCGGCAGATGTGACGCACCATTCGTCTCGGCTTCACCACGCTCTCACGACCGAACGCACAGAGACCCCAACTCCCCGCCCGGATTGCCCCGATGGGCGGCGCCCCGGCATGTGGTGATGTGACCCACATCACTACCGCGAGCGCGTGGGGGCGCGATGAATTCCGGCGGGCCCGGCAGTCTCTCCTACGTACGCACCGACCGCGTGCACACCGGACGGCCCCAGGAAGAGGAACGACCCCATGCGCATCGTCATCACCGAGTTCATCAGCCTCGACGGAGTCGTACAGGCACCCGGCGGCCAGGGCGAGGACAACGACGGCGGCTTCGCCCACGGCGGCTGGTCGCACCCGTTCTTCGACGAGAAGGTGGTGGGCGGCGCCTTCGACGACGCGCTGAAGAACGCCGGGGCGCTGATGTTCGGGCGCCGCACCTGGCAGACGATGGCCGCGGCGTGGCCCGAGCGCGCCGGCGACCCGTTCGCGGACCGGATGAACGCGATCCCGAAGTACGTCGTGTCCACGACCCTGGGCGAGGACGAGCTGACGTGGAACAACACCACGCGCATCGCGGGCGACGAGGCCGTGGCCCGCATCCGCGAGCTGCAGACGGGCGACGGCGGCGACCTGGTGGTCATGGGCAGCGCCACCCTCGTACGCACCCTGCTGAGCGAGGGCCTGGTCGACGAACTCCGGCTCATGGTCATGCCGGTGCTCCTCGGCGGCGGCAAGTCGATCTTCCCGGCCGACGGCGGACTGCACACCCTCGAACTGACCTCCACGGCCATCAGCCCGGCGGGCGTCCACGTGTGCACCTACCGGCCGGCGGCCCGCGGCCAGGCCGCGGGGCGCTGAGGCGGATGGCCCTCACGGCGCGCGACGCCATATGACCCTACGTAATGGCGCGAATGCCCCGCCTCCCGCCGCGGCAGAGCGTGCCGAGGCATGCCACGAGGGGTGCCCCCTGAGGCGCATAGCGCGAAGTGACCAAGACGCATCGCCGCCCGGCCGGACCGGGCATCGGGGCCGGCGACGGCTCGCCGTCGCCGCCCTGGCCCCGCTCTGGCCCTGTCGGCCACGACCGCGACGGCCCAGGGCGTGTGGGTGCACGTCCCGAACCTGCCGAGGGCCGTGCCGGGCTATGGGTGACGCCGGGCTGAGGCGCTCAGGCCCAGCGAGTCCCTGGACCTGATCGAGAAGACGCTGGGAGACCTATGAACACCGCAGACCTGGCCTGGTTCAAGAGCAGCTACAGCAGCGGCGAGGGCGGCCAGTGCGTCGAGGTCGCCGCCTGCCCCGCCACCATCCACGTCCGCGACTCCAAGGTGACGGCCGGCCCCCGCCTCTCGGTGGCCCCCGCCAGCTGGACCGCGTTCCTGGACGGGGTCACCGCGGCCCGCCTGCCGGAGTAGGTCCGGCAGGCGGGACCGACGACGGCTACCGCCAGACCACGGCCCGCCACTGGACCGGCCAGCCGCTGGAGCCGGCCAGGTTGCCCGCGACGGTCCCGGCCGCGTTGATGGCGACCGGGTCGGCCTTGTCGAGGCCACCAGGAGTCGGCAGCGCGGTGACCTTGCCCTGCGCGTCCCACGTCACGGCGCGCTCGTCGGAGTTGCCGATGCTGGTTCCCGCATCGTTGATGCCCCGGACGAAGGTGCGGCCGCTGCCCCGCAGCAGTCCGAGTTCGGTGACGGTGGTGCCGGTTCCGCTCCAGCGCAGGGAGCGGTCCTTGACGTTCGCGACCACGACGTCGGAGTTGTTGACGCTCACTGCTCGCGCGCCCGGGTCCTGGGACGGCAGGGCCTTGAGCTTCTTCCCGTGCGGGGCGCGGACGGCCTTCCACGTCCCGTTCGCGTCCGTCGCCCGACCGATCACGGTGCCGCGCTCGTTGATCGCGGACGGCTCGACGTACGGGCCCCCGAGCGAGCCGAGGTCGTGGACGCGACCCGCGGCGTCCCACCGTACGGCGCGGGCCTGGTCTCCCGGCAGGGACACGTAACCGGTGATCTCTCCGCGCTCGTTGATCGCGGTGGCCGCGCCGCCCTCCGCCCTCGGGAGCAGGCGCAGTTCGGTCGCGCGGCCGTCGGCGCCCCAGCGCACGGGGCGTGTGGTCGCCGTGTCGGTCGCGAGGTGTCCGACGGCGACGTGGGCGTTGTTGATGTCACGGGCTTCGCCGTTGACGTAACCCGCCGGTTCCTCCAGCCGGGTGAGGACGCCCGACGCGGACCATCGGGCGGCGTGCCGTACTCCGTCCGGTGTGTCGGTGAAGCCGGCCACGGTGCCGTCGTCGACGACCTTGACCGCCTCGCCGCCCGACCCGTCGTCGACGGCCTGCAGGGGGGTGAGGGTGCCGTCGGCTCCCCACCGCACGAGGTAGCCGTCCCTGTTCGCGTCCAGCGAGAGCCCGACGACGTCCCCGGCGTCGTTCATCACCTGGACCGCACTGTTGGTGTGGCCTGGCAGGAGGGGCAGTTCGTACATCGCGCCGCCGGCGGCGGACGCGGGCGGTACCACCATCACGGACAACATCGCGGAAAGGACCACGGGTAACAAGAAGATCCCCTGTCTTCTCGGAATGATCACCACGGAGCCGAGCGTCCCCGTACACCCCTGTCGATCCCCCGGGCGCGCGAACCGTTCGACAACCGCCCCCTCCCCCGACCGAACCAGGAAGAAACGCTTCAGTTCACCGGAGTGCTCCGCAGGATCCGAGCGGCGGACGGGCAGGGCACGACATACCGCCTCCGGCCCAAGGGGGCGGGGGGCCGGCCGACCGCTGCACGCTGTACGGATGAACCGCCCCGCCGGCGCCGGCCTGCGGGCCCGTGCGGCCGGGGCGCAGGTCGTCCTGCGTACCGACGGGCGCGCCGCGGCGCGCATCGTGGTCACCGTCGTGGCCGCATGGCAGGTCGCCCTGTGGCTGGGCGCCGACCAGCCCCCGGTGTTCGCAGCGGTCGTTCCGCTCGTCGCCCTGCGCGGGGACCCGTTCACGGCGCTGGGGGCCTCGGTGCAGCGGGTGCTGGGGGTCGTGGCGGGCGTGGTGATCGCCATCGTGGCCCTCGCCACCGGACCCGCGGCGGCCGGCGACAACCTCGCCCGCGCCCGCGGGCACCTGCCGGCGCTCGGCGTCGCCACGGCGGCGGCCATCGGGGACTCCCTCGCCGCCGGCGGCGGCCACGACGGCCTGCCCGGCCTGACCACGGCCCGCACCGCACTCGCCGCCTACGCCCGCGCCGACTCCAGTGCGGTCGCCGGGGTCCTGCGCAGGCCGTTCCGGCGGATCCTCGACGACCTGGACCCGGCGCAGGGCGGTGGCGAAGACGGTGGCGCCGGCGGCCCCGGGGCCCCGGCCGTCAGAAGATGAACGTGCCGATCCCGACCACCGTGCCGGCCGCCGCCCCCAGCACGATGGCGGCCAGCAGACCGGCCAGGGCCGCGAGGAAGTAGAGCTCGCCGTCCTCGACCCTGCCGTGGCGCGCGCAGGAGAACAGCCAGGACGCCAGCGTCAGGAACGGCACGAGGAGCAGGCCGGTGGCGGTGCCGAGGTTGAATACGGCGCTCCCCGAGAGCTCGTAGGCCCGTCCCCGCGCCGTCCTGACCTCGACGTCGGTACCGAACCGGTACGCGTCTGCGGCCGTGGCCAGCACGATCTCGCGCTCCGGCTCCCCGGACCGCCGGGGGGTGTACGAACCCGTGCAGTCGGTACCGGTCGCATAGCCCTCGGCGTCGGTGGCCT
Source organism: Streptomyces sp. MB09-01 (assembly GCF_033794505.1). Taxonomy (NCBI): domain Bacteria; kingdom Bacillati; phylum Actinomycetota; class Actinomycetes; order Kitasatosporales; family Streptomycetaceae; genus Streptomyces; species Streptomyces sp. MB09-01. The sequence goes on from NZ_JARAYQ010000123.1 coordinate 13,291, forward strand.
CGTAGCACCTGTGGATCGAGACGACCCCGTCCACGGACCCGAAGCCGAACACCGCCGCCATCTGCGGCCCGGGCAGCAGCCACACCAGCCACCCGGCCACCGCGAGCGTCACGACCACGCCGGCCCCGGCCGCCCCCTGCCCCAGTCTCCGCACGGCAGCAGCTCGCACGACGCCCCCTCCCCTCTCCCGCGGAGGGCAGATACCCGCGGGGGGCGGGGCGTAACGCGGGTGGGAGGTGGGTGCGGCGGGGCGTCGGGGGCGGGATCCAGGCGTTTCGGGCGGACTCAGACGTGCAGCTCGGGCGGGAAGCCGGTCCAGCGGAGTTCGGCGGGCAGGTGCCGCATGTCGTTGGAGACGAGGACGGAGGCGGGCCGGCCGGGTACGTACCGGATGACCGTCAGGGAGGCGTTGCCGTGGTTGATGCCGAGCCAGCGCCACTTCGGTGCGTGCATGGCCTCGCGGACGAGCCAGGCGACGAGGAAGTTGTGGGTGACGACCAGCTCGTGGCGGTCCTCTTCGCCCTCCACCGGACCGGTGAAGAGGTCCATCGCCTGGCGGACCAGCGCGGGTCCGTGCTCCCGCTCCTCGGCGGAGGCGCCTTCGAGGAAGCGGAGGTAGAAGTCCGCCGATTCCGCCGGGAGTTCCTCCCTCTGCGGCATGTGGGGAACGTAGTCGCCGGCCGCTTCCGAGCAGTGCAGGGGAACGTGCTCCAGCTGGTCGCCGATCAAGCGTGCGGTCTGCTCGGCCCGGGGCAGCGGGCCGTGATGAACAGCGGCGAGGGGAACGCCCCGGAGGCGGTGGCCGAGCAGTGCGGCCTGCCGCCGGCCGTCCTGCGTCAGCCCGCTCTCGTCGGGCAGGGCCTCGCCGTGGCGGGCGAGATAGAGGTACCGCGTGGCCGTGCCGGTCATACCGAACTCCCCGTGATCCGCTGTCGATCTTGTGCATGGGTGGACGCCGCCTCGCCCAGCACCGGTTCCCCCCGCCTCCCTCACCCCCCGTACAACTCCTCGATCACCTCCGCGTACCGCTCCGCCACCGCCGCGCGGCGGAGTTTCAGGGTCGGGGTCAGGGTGCCCGCGGCCGTCGTGAAGTCCTCCGGGAGGATGTGGAAGGCGCGGATGCGGGCCGGGCGGGAGAGCGTGGCGTTGGCTTCGGCCACCGCCGCTTCGATCAGGGCGGACCCGAGCGCTCACCGGTCCGCGCACGTCCGTATCGCCCCGCGCCGCGGCGGGCTACCGTCGAAGGCATGGGGAGGCGGACGATCACCGTGCACCATGTGCGCGCCCTGCTCGCGGGGGCGCGCGGCAGCGGCATCGACACCGTGCCGCTGCTCCAGGAGGCGCAGATCCCACCACTGCTGCTGGGCGACGACCGGGCGCGGATCACGCCCGCGCAGTTCGCCCGGCTGTTCCGGGCGCTGTACCGGACCACGCAGGACGAGTTCCTCGCGCTGAGCCCGGTCCCGAGCCGCCCCGGCACCTTCGCGATGATGTGTCACGCCTCGCTCGGCTGCCGTGACCTGGGCGCGGCGACGGAGCGGGCGGCCGCCTTCTACGGACTGTTCCCCGGCGGGCCGGAGCTCGCGCTCGAAGTGGTGGGCGGCGAGGCCCGGTTCACCGTGCGCAACGACTTCGCCCGCGACGAGGACCGCTTCCTCACCGAGTGCGTGCTCGCGATCTGGCACCGGCTGAGCAGCTGGCTGGTGGGGCGCCGCATCCCGCTCGCGTACACCGCCTTCGCCTATCCCCCGCCGCCGCACGAGGAGGAGTACGAGATCCTCTTCGACTGCCCGGTCCGCTTCGGGGCGGACCGCACGGGAGCCGCCTTCGACGCGCACTGGCTGACCGCGCCGCTCGTACGGGACGAACCCGCCCTCGACGCAATGCTCCGGCGCGCCCCCTTCGACCTGCTGTCGCGCCCGGAGTACGGCACCACGGTCGCCGAGCAGGTACGCCGGACCCTGACGCAGCGGCTGCGCACGTCGCCGCGGCTGCCCGCGCTCGGGGAGGTGGCGGCGCGGCTCGCGGTGTCCCCGGCGACGCTGCGGCGCCGGCTCCGGCAGGAGGGGACCTCCTTCCAGCAGCTGAAGGACCACGTGCGGCGGGACGCGGCGATCGCGGGGCTCGCGGAGAGCGGGGAGCCGATCGCCGAGCTGGCGGCCCGGCTGGGCTTCTCGGAGGACACGGCCTTCCACCGGGCCTTCCGCCGCTGGACGGGCACGACGCCGGGCGCCTACCGGATCGCGTCGGGCGGCTGGGCCGGCTCTCCCGGACCGGGCCGCCCGGATCCGGAAGGTGCCCCCGGGACCCCTTGGCCCCCCTGGCCGTAGTCGGGGCGGAAGCGGGCCAGCTGTTCGGCCACGACGGCCAGCCAGGCGCTCGGCGCGTAGGGGGCCGGCAGGTCGACCTCCATGCCGAGCTCGGCGATGCCGACCGCGTAGTCGACCTCCTCCAGGCCGAGGGCGAGCAGTGCGCGCACCTCGCCGACGAGGCGCGCCACGAGGGTCGGGTCGGCCGAGTCCGCGTAGTCGCCGACGGCGGCTTCGTGGTCGTCGAACTCCGAGGGCATGTCCTGCGAGAACCAGCCGCCGAGGAACTGCCCGAGTTCCGGGAAGCGGGCGTGCCACTCCCAGTGCGTCTCGGGCAGCGCCGCCGGGGGCGGGACCCGGCCCTCCTCGATGCTCTGCTTGACGTGGTCGGCGAGCACCAGCAGCCACTGCTGGATCTCGGCCTCGGGCAGCCCGATGTCCGGGACCGGGTAGAACTCTCCGAGGCGCAGCCGCAGCCGGCCGGGCGGGTTCCGGGCGTAGGTGCGCAGCTGCTGCTCGGCGACAGCCAGGGCCCAGGGGCGGGTGTGCCAGGTATGGCGCAGGTAGGCGGTGAGTGCCCGGCCGGGCAGCTCGGGGGTGTCGTCCGCGGCGAGGCCGGCGTACGCGCTGATCACCTGGTCGAGCTCGCCGTAGTGGCGGTCGAACTCGAGGGGCTTCATGGACATGGGCCTGTGCCTCTACAGGTAGACGGGGAAGTTGCCGTGCACGACGAAGCCGAGCGGACTCGTCGGCTCCCGCCGGAGCACCACCCGCGCGGCCCGCACGTCCACGGCCCCGCGCCCGGCGAGCACCATGGCCTGGATCAGCACGCGGCCGACCGGCTCCTCGCGCGAGGGCCAGGCGGCTTCGATGGTGAGCCGGGGGCGGGTGCCCTGGGCGAGCCAGCGGTGGATGGCCTGCTCGTTGCGGGTGACGACCTGCTGGGCGGCCCACTGGGCGGTTTCCCGGTCGGGGAATGTGGCGGATCTGGTGAGCACGTGGTCTTCCCGGTTCGGCGGAGTGGTCAGGTGGACAGGAAGTTCCAGAACACGGCGACTTCGTCGTCGTTCACGGCGATCAGTCCGGCGTCGCAGTCGTAGTGGCTGAAGGAGTCGTAGGACCGGACGCCCTGTTCGTAGAAGTCGGGACGTTCACCCTTCCAGCCGAGGTTGGTGTGGAAGCGGGTGCCGCCGGGAAAGCGCGACATGATCACATCGGCCCGGCGCTCCATCTCCGGCCGGCGTTCCTCCCAGTTCCACGTCCTGGAGACGTCGAGACCGAGCACTCCGAGCAGCACGACCAGCGACCGCGCGGAGGCTCGGGGGACTTCTTTCGCCCGCCCCCGGTAGCGTTCCGCGTCCGCGGCGGTGGAGGGTGTCTCCAGCCACGGGAAGAGCGGGTCCTCTCGGCGCTCGTCCTCGTCCTCGTAGGGGTCGACGGACTCCCAGCCCCGCGGGTCCCGGGTCTCGAGCCGCATGATCGCCCCCACGTCGAGCCACCACTCGTCGTGTTCGCGCGGGGCGACGGCGACGAACGTGGCGAGCCGCTCGTACAGCTTGAGCGCGTCCGACCACGCCTCCGCGTCGAGTCGTGTCGCTTCCATCATTCGCTCCACCTACTTGGGTGCCGACGTGAAGACGACGAACGGCGGGTTGAGGTCGGGGTCGTACTTGAGACGGGTGGTCACACCGTGGGCGTCCTTGGCGGGCGTCACCTTGTCGTCCACCACCTGCACCGTATGTCCGGTTACCGGGGGAGCGGTGAGGGGGCCCTGGGTCGGGACCGAGGGGACGTCGACGACGAGGGTCTTGTCCGAGGGCGGCGGGTTCTTGAGCCAGTCCTCGATCATCGGAGTGTTCTTCCGGATGTTGTACTGAGTGTATTTCTGCGCCGAGTCCAGATCCGTGAAGGACGAGGCGGTTTCGATGTCGTACTTTCCGTTCGCGCGCTGCTCGTCCTTGATCCGCTGGTAGAGCTGTTCGTCCGTCTTGCCGACGTGCTTGTCGATGGTGTGGGCGCCGTTCAGTCCCTCGTTCGTCGCCAGGTCCAGCGAGTACATGTACGGGATCTGGCTCTCCCCGGCGAGCTGCCAGCTGTGTTCCTTCTTGAACTCGTTGAGCGCGCGGCCGCCGAAGCTGTGGGCGCGGGCGATCTCCGCCTGGTAGGTCGGGGCGCTCGTGATCGAGAAGTCGAGCTCGTGGACGAGGGCCTTGAGCTTGCCCGCCGCCTCGGTGAACTCCGTGTGGTAGGTCTCGACGACCGCGTCGCACCCCGACTTGTCCATGTGGGACCGGAAGGACAACACGATCCGGCCGACGATGCCGCCGACCGCCAGCTTGGTCAGGTTCGTGAAACTCAGGTCGGTGAGTTCCGAGGCCGTGGCCTTGGCCGCGTTGATGCCGGCCTGGCTGGTGAACTTCCTGGTCTTCTCACCGATGTCGGAGACGTGTTCCAGGATCTCGGCGACCTTCTCCGCCGTCTCCTTCAGGACGTCGACGATGGGGCGCCGCCCGGACGGCGGCTGGTCCTTGGTGGTCCGCCACTGGCGGCCCGTCTGACTCCGGTTCCCCTGCGCGTCCATCTGCCGGCCCCACGCGGTGGTGCCCCAGATCGTCTGGCCGAAGGTCCGCATGGCGGCCTGCCACTCGCCCTTGTCCTTCGGGTTGGTGATCCCGGCGATGGCGGTGTTGAACTCGTCCGAGGCCTTCACGGCCTCGGAACCGAGCTTCTTCCACGCCTTGGCCATGTCCCGGACCTCGTCGTCCCTGATGCCCGGGGTGATCTCGTGGACCTTGCCGAGGCGGAGGCCGTCCTCGATGGCGGGCCGGATGACGTCCGCGAGGAAGTCGGGGAACTCACCGATGACGCCGGAGATCCACCACGAGTCGACGTCCTCGCCGGTGCCCGTCCATTTGACGGGGTTGACGGGTCCGTAGCGCGGGGGCTTGTTGATGACCACCGGCTCCGGCTGCCGGGCCGGCTGCGCGCCCTTGCGGCCGCTCGCCTCCCAGTCCGCCAGGACGTAGCTGTTGGCGGTGTGGTTCAGGCCGACGGCGGCTCCGCCGGCGCTGACCACGCTGCGGCCCCACGCTTCGAGGAACTTCGCGGTCACTTCCTGGTAGGCCTCCGCGAACGCGTCGGCGCCCCGGCCGGCGCCAGCGGACTGGTTGTACTTGTTCAGGACGTCCACGAGCACGAACGCCCGCTCAGCGTGCGCGAACTGGGCCTCCTTCACCAGGTCGGCCGCATGGTGGACGTGCACCGGCTGGACGTCGAATCCACCGTTCGCCGACGGGGAGGGCGGGGGCGGTCCGGCCATCAGGCGGCCCCCCAGCCGCGCAGCACGGCCCGGTGCGCGGCGGCGTAGGTGACGTGTCCGTTCACGACGATGTCGTGCAGCCAGGCCTGGGTGGCCTCCAGGTCCTGTGCGGAGCGGTCCCATTTGTCGAGCTGGTCGACGAAGGTCTGGCGGGCCTCGCCGTCCCAGGTCAGGACGACCTTCTCGACGCGCCCGTAGAGAAGTTCCAGCTGCTCGTTGAGCGTCTTGAGGATCTCCTCGAGATCCCCGGCCAAGCCCTGGAGCGTCGCGAAGTCCGCTGTTATGTGGTCGTCGCCGGACGGCATGAATCCCCCTCGTTCGATCCGGTCACAGGTCGGCGATGCGGCTGCGCGGCGCGGGCTGCGCCGCGGGCGCGGTGTTGGGCGTGGACAGGGCGTCGGTCTCCGCCTGGACGTCCGCGGAGGACTGGACGCGCCGGAACGCGTCCAGCGTTTCGAGCTCCTGCGCGGTGAACCCGTCCTTGCTGAGGCGGACCGCCTTGGCCAGCAGCTTCATGGTTTCCCTGATGTGCACGGCGTCCTCCGCCGCCGCACGGTGCCTGGCCCGGTACACCTCCGAGGCCGGCCCGCGCCATCGCGCTTCGATGCGGTCGACGATCTCGTCCATCCGCAGGAGCTGCTTCTTCAGCACTTCCTGCATCGTGTCGAGATCGGCGGCAAGCGTTTTGAGTTTGCCGCCGTCCACCGTGAGATCTGCCGCGGCGCCGCCTGCCCCTGTCGAACTCCCCACATGGGGCCCAGCGTTCACGATGACTCCTCCCCCGAGCATGTCGTCAAGAGCTGATCGATGTTGACGTTAGCAAAGGTCGGGAAGACGGGTCGGGGGGCCCCTCCGCCCTGCCCCGGGCCCGCTGTCAAGCCCCGAGATCGAGTGGCGTGACGGGTCGCCGCCGCCGGGGCGCAATGGAGGCACGAGGGCCGGCCTCCGCACTCCGGCCGACCAGGGCCCGCACCCCGCAGCGTGAAGGAGAACCGCATGACCAGCATCCACCGCATCGCTTTCCTCAAGGCCGCCATCGCCGTGGGAGCCATACGCGTGGCCACCAGCGCCATCGGCGCCGCCCCCACCACCCCCTCCACCGGCACGCTCATCCCCATGAGGCCCGCCCGCAGCGGGCCCGAGTCCGCCGGGCGGACTCCGTACGGCAGCCGCAGGGCGCGCGCCGCCTGATACGGCACCCCGGACGGGGAAACGGCCGAGGCCGCCCCGGGACCACCCTCACGGTGCTCCCGGGGCGGCCTCGGCCCTGTGCGTGTCGGGGCCAGGAAAGGTGAGCTGCGCGGTCAGCGACCTTCCTACCGGTCGGTCACTACCTTCACCTCACCGATCCCCGCACGGAACGAGCCTCTGGGAGCCCCCCATGCGTTTCCGCAGCACCGCCCTCGCCGCCGTGGCCGCCCTGGCCGTCTCGGCCGTACCGGCCGCGGTCCCCACCGCGGGCGCCGCCACCGCCTCCGCCCCCACCGGCCCCGCAGGCGCCCCCGGCGACATCGTCGGCAGCGCCCCGTCCGCCTTCCACCCGCTGCCCGGCCAGCCCACCGACACCAAGGCCTGGAAGATCCACTACCGCTCGACCACCGCCGACGGCGCCCCGAACATCGTCTCCGGCACCGTCATCGTCCCGCAGGACGGCCGTACCGGTCCGCGCCCGCTGATCACCTACGCCGTCGGCACGGTCGGCCTCGGCGACTCCTGTGCGCCCAGCAACAACCTCCCCCACGGCACCGCCATGGAAGCCAACCTCATCCAGCAGCTCACCCTCCGCGGCTGGGCCGTGGTGGTCACCGACTACGAGGGCCTCGGCACGCCGGGCGTCCACACCTACACGGTCGGCCCCTCCGCCGGGCACGCCGTCCTCGACGCGGTACGCGCCGCCCAGCGGCTGCCCGGCACGGGCCTGTCGGCGACCGGCCCGGTCGGCATCATGGGCTACTCCCAGGGCGGCCAGGCCAGCAGCTGGGCCGCCGAACTGCAGGGCTCGTACGCCCCGGAGCTCCAGGTGAAGGGCACGGCGACCGGCGGTGTCCCCGGCGACCTGCTGGAGGTGGCCGACTTCAACAACGGTTCCTACGGCTCCGGGCTCATCTTCATGGCGGCCGCCGGACAGGACGCGGCCTTCCCCGAGCTGGAGCTGGACTCCTACCTCAACCCGGCGGGCCGGCTGCTGGTCTCCGGGATGAAGGAGAACTGCGTGGCGATCGACGCGATCGCCGGCTCCTTCAAGCGGATCTCCGACCTGACCACGCGCGACCCGCTCGCCCAGCCGGACTGGCGGGCCCGGCTGAACCAGAGCAGGCTCGGGCGGACCGCCCCGGCCGCGCCGGTCTACCAGTACCACGCGCTCGCCGACGAGCTGATCCCGTACGGGGTGGGCCGCCGGCTGCGCGCCGACTGGTGCGCGCGCGGCGCGAACCTCGAATTCGACACCGTCTGGGTCGGTGAGCACGTCAGCGGGGTCATCACGCACTCCCTGGCGGCCGGGAACTGGCTGGCGGACCGCTTCGCCGGCCGCTCCACGCACGCCAACTGCTGATCCGGCGCGCCCCCTCGGGGGGATCGCTCCCCGGCGGGGCAGGAGCCCGTCCCGGGCGGCAGCAGCGCGGCCGGGTCCCCGTCCAGGCCCCGTACTAGGCGTCCCGGGGACCCCGGTACAGCTCGTCGATCCGGTCCGCGTAGTCGCGGGCGACCGCGCCCCGCTTGAGTTTCATCGACGGGGTCAGGTGGCCGCGCGCCTCGGTGAAATCGCCGGGCAGGACGGCGAAGCGGCGGATCGACTCGGCCCTCGACACCAGCCGGTTCGCGTCGTCGACCGCCCGCTGGAGGTCCGCCAGCAGCTCCTCGTCCCGCACCAGCTCGCGCATCGGCACGCCCTGCTTCTTGTGCATCTGGCGCCAGTGCTGCAGCCCGTCGGGCTCCAGGGTGATCAGCGCGGTGATGTAGGGCCGGTTGTCGCCGACCACCATGCACTGGCCGACCAGCGGGTGGGCCCGCAGCCCGTCCTCCAGGGGTGCGGGGGCCACGTTCTTGCCGCCGGAGGTGATGATCAGGTCCTTCTTGCGGCCGGTGATGGTGAGGTACCCGTCGGCGTCGAGCTCCCCGATGTCGCCGGTGGCCAGCCAGCTCCCGTACGGGAGGGCGTGCCCGCTGTTCCAGTAGCCGGCGAAGACGTGCCCGCCTCCCAGCAGCACCTCCCCGTCGTCCGCGATCCGTACGGCCGTGCCCGGAAGCGGCCAGCCCACCGTGCCGAGCCGGGGGTGCTGCGGCGGGGTCACGGTGCTCGCGCCGGTGGTCTCCGTCAGTCCGTAGCCCTCGAAGACCTCGATGCCGGCGCCGGTGTAGAAAGCGGCGAGCCGCCGGCCCAGCGGTGATCCGCCGCTCAGGATGTAGCGGACGCGGCCGCCGAGTGCGGCCCGGATCCGCCGGTAGACGAGCGGGTCGTACAGGGCGCGGCCGGCGCGCAGCAGGAGCCCGGGGGCCTTGCCCTTCGCCAGCTCGCCGAGGCGCTGCGCGACGCGGGCGGCCCGGTCGAAGGAGGAGGCCCGGCCCATGCTCTCGGCGGTGGCCCGGGCGGTGTTGTAGACCTTCTCAAGTACGTACGGGATGGCCAGGAGGAAGGTCGGCCGGAAGCCGGCGAGGTCGGCGAGCAGGTCCTCGGTACTGATGCTGGGCGCGTGCCCGAGCTTGACGCGGGCCCGCATGCAGCCGACGGCCACCATCCGCCCGAAGACGTGGCTGAGCGGGAGGAAGAGGAGGGTGGAGGCCGGGTCCTTGCTGACGGACTTGAAGACGGGGTGCAGCAGCTCCACCGCGTTGTCCACCTGCGCGAAGAAGTTGGCGTGGGTGATCACGCATCCCTTGGGCTGCCCGGTGGTGCCGGAGGTGTAGATGAGGGTGGCGACGGCGTCCGGGGTACGGGCGTCCCGGCGGGCGTGCACCAGCGCCTCGGGGATGCGCTCCCCGGCCTTGATCAGCCGGGCCACGGCTCCGGTGTCGAATTCCCACAGGTGCGCCAGCCAGGGCAGGTGGGCCCGCTCGTTGCTGATGAGCCGGGCCTGCGCCGTGTCCTCGACGGCGCAGGCCACGGCTCCGGAGTCCTGGATGATCCAGCGGGCCTGGAGGGCGGAGGATGTGGGGTAGATCGGCACGGTGACCAGGCCCGCCGCCCATCCGGCGAAGTCGAGCAGGGTCCACTCGTAGGTCGTGCGGGCCATGATGGCCAGCCGGTCGCCCTCGCGCAGCCCCTCGGCGATCAGGCCCTTGGCGACGGCGAGCACCTCGGCCGCGAACTCGGCGGCGGTGACGTCGCGCCAGGACCCGTCCCGCTCCTTGCGGGCGAGCACCGCTTCGCGCGGGGCCTCGCGGGCGTTGTCGAAGGGGATGTCTCCGAGGGATCCCCGCTGCGGCAGGCCCACGAGCGCGGGGACCCGTACCTCGCGCACCACCCCGTCCACCACGGTTTTGACGGGTTCGACGGGACGGACGGGGCTGGCGGGACGGGCGGGCCTGACCGGCTTCAGCTCGGCTCCCATGGCGCACTCTCCTTGGCTCGGCACGAGCGTTACCGCGGGTAATTTACGTAGCGGTAACCCTGCCTGACCAGCCCCAGGAGCCCTTCTTCACGGACGCTCCACCCCACTGACACCGATCGGTGTCACGGGCACCGATCCGTGCCGCACGCGTGGAGATCTGTGCCACGCCCTTGTGCATCAGTGCCCCCACCCCCGTGGATCAGTGCCCCAC
>NZ_JARAYQ010000124.1:0-23650 GCF_033794505.1 Streptomyces sp. MB09-01
CCCGTACGCACCCTGCTACGGCTCTCCGGCCTGCGGCGGCTGTGCCTGACGGCCGCCGTCCTCGGCCTGTTCACCGTCGGCGACGCCTTCCTCTACCTGCTGCTCCAGCGCCGGCTCGACCTGCCGGCCGCGTACTTCCCGCTGCTGCCCGTGGGCACGGCGGCCGTGTTCCTGCTGGCCGCGCTGCCCGTGGGCCGGCTCGCCGACCGGCTGGGGCGCCACCGGGTCTTCCTCGGCGGGCACGCCCTGCTGCTCGGCGCCTGCCTGCTGCTCCTGGCCCCGGTACCGGCCGGGGCGCCGCTGGTCGTGGGCGTGCTCGCCCTGCTCGGCCTGTTCTACGCGGCCACCGACGGGGTGCTGATGGCCGCCGCCGGGCCGCTGCTCCCGGCCGGGCTGCGCACCACCGGGCTCGCGGCGCTCCAAACCGCGCAGGCGCTGGCCCGGTTCGCGGGTTCCCTGCTCTTCGGGGCGGCCTGGACCCTGTGGGGGCCGGGCCAGGCCCTGGGCCTGGCGGCGGGCGGGCTGCTGCTGTCCCTGGCGGCGGTCGCCGTGTCCGGAGGGCACAGGACGGGGCAGCCGTCGTAGGGTCGGCCCATGCCGGAAACACAGCGGACTCTCGAAGGCAGGGTGGCCCTCGTGGCCGGGGCGACGCGGGGCGCGGGCCGCGGCATCGCGGTCCAACTGGGCGCACAGGGCGCGACGGTGTACGTGTCCGGGCGGAGCACCGCCGGCCGCCGCTCGGAGTACGACCGCCCCGAGACGATCGAGGAGACCGCCGAGCTGGTCACGGCGGCGGGCGGCAAGGGCATCGCGGTGGTCGCGGACCATCTGGTGCCGGCCGAGGTGGAGTCGCTGGTGCGGCGGATCGACACCGAGCAGGGCCGGCTCGACGTCCTGGTCAACGACGTCTGGGGCGGGGAGCGGCTCTTCGAGTGGGACAGCACGGTCTGGGAGCACGACCTGGACAACGGTCTGCGGCTCATGCGGCTGGCGGTGGAGACCCACGCCGTCACCAGCCATTTCGCGCTGCCGCTCATGCTGCGCGAGCCGGGCGGCCTGGTGGTGGAGATGACGGACGGCACGGCCGAGTACAACGCGAGCCGCTACCGGGTCTCCTTCTTCTACGACATCGCCAAGTCCTCGGTCCTGCGCATGGCGTTCGCGCTGGGGCACGAACTGGGGCCGCGCGGGGTCACGGCGGTGGCGCTGACCCCGGGCTGGCTGCGCTCGGAGATGATGCTGGACAACTTCGGGGTGACGGAGGAGAACTGGCGGGACGCACTGGCCCAGGTCCCGCACTTCGCCATCTCCGAGACCCCCTCGTACGTGGGCCGGGCGGTCGCGGCGCTCGCCGCGGACCCGGAGGTGGCGCGCTGGAACGGGCAGTCCCTCTCGAGCGGGCAGCTCGCGCGCGTCTACGGCTTCACGGACCTCGACGGCAGCCGCCCGGACGCCTGGCGCTACATGGTCGAGGTCCAGGACCCGGACCGCCCGGCGGACGCCACCGGCTACCGCTAGGGGGTGCCGGGCCCCGGACCGGCATGGCGCCGGGCCACACCGCCCCGCGTCCCGCTGTGGCGGTCGCACACATGGGATGTCCGGGGATCCGTCTCTAGCGTTCCGGCCATGACGAGCCAATTTCGCGCAACTCCCGGATCCTTCGCGCACGGTGCCGGCGGCGCGGACCTCTCGGGGCGCACCGCCCTGGTGACCGGGGGTGCCAGCGGTATCGGGCGGGCCTGTGCGCAGGCGCTGGCGGAAGCCGGGGCCCTGGTGCACGTGGTGGACGTCGACGCCGAGGCGGCCAGGGCCGTGGCCGCGGCCGTCGACGGCCGTCCGCACGCCGTGGACCTCGCCGACCCGGACGCGGTGCGTGCGCTCCCGGGCGAGGTCGACATCCTGGTCAACAGCGCCGGGCTGCAGCACGTGGCGCCCATCGAGCACTTCCCGCCGGCCCGGTTCGAGCTGATCCAGAAGGTGATGGTCACCGCACCGTTCCTGCTGATCCGGCAGTGCCTGCCGCACATGTACGCGGGCGGCTGGGGACGTGTGGTGAACATCTCCAGCGTGCACGGCCTGCGGGCCAGCCCCTTCAAGTCCGCCTACGTCGCGGCCAAGCACGGCCTGGAGGGGCTGAGCAAGGTCACCGCCCTCGAGGGCGCCCCGCACGGGGTGACCAGCAACTGCATCAACCCCGGCTACGTGCGCACCCCACTGGTCGAGCACCAGATCGCCTCGCAGGCCGCCGCCCACCGCATCGCCCCCGAGGACGTCGTCACGGACGTACTGCTGGAACGCACCGCGATCAAGCGGCTGATCGAACCGGAAGAGGTGGCCGCGGTGGCGGTGTGGCTCTGCGGTCCGCTCACGGGCTACATCACCGGCGCCTCCCTCCCCGTCGACGGCGGCTGGGGCGCGCACTGACGCTCCCGGGGCGGGGAGGGCGGATGGGCCAGCGGCGACCGATCGGCAACGGCGGCTCGCCGCCACGCCCACCTGCGGGTGAACCCCGGTCGAAGATCGGCGGGGCCGCCCCGGCACCGGGAGACTGTGCATCGGTACGGGCGGCCGTACCCCTGGGCACGGGGAGCGGAAGCGATGGCCAACGGCACGGTCCTACTGGCACTGCGGGAGAACCCGATGGGCGGCGGCGTCAGCGCCGAGCAGCTGCGGCGCATCGGCAAGGAGCTGGAGAACAGGGGCCTGGAGCTGCGCTGGGCGCCGAGTGCGCGCGACGCGCGGGCCGCCCTGCAGACCGAGGCCGGTCTCGCGGCGGCCGTGGTCGCCTGGGACCTGCCGCGTACGGCGGGGGGCGCGGGCGAGGAGGGCGGCGGCGGGGAGGTCCTGCGGCACATCGGCCGGCGGTTCAAGGACCTGCCGGTCTTCCTGGTGATGGCGGACGACTCCGACAACGACCTGGAGCGGTTGCCGCTGTGGGTCTCGGAGACGGTGGTCGGCTACATCTGGCCGCTGGAGGACACGCCGTCCTTCATCGCGGGCCGCGTCGCGACGGCGTCCCGCGGGTACCACCGGGATCTCCTGCCGCCGTTCTTCGGGGCCCTGCGCCGGTTCGAGGACTCCCACGAGTACTCCTGGCACACGCCGGCCCATTCCGGTGGGGTCGCGTTCCTCAAGTCCCCGGCCGGGCGGGCGTTCTTCGACTACTACGGGGAGCGGCTGTTCCGCACCGACCTGTCGATCTCGGTCGGGGAGCTCGGGTCGCTGTTCGAACACAGTGGTCCGATCGGCGAGGCCGAACGCAACGCCGCCCGTGTCTTCGGCGCCGACCGCACCTATTTCGTGCTGCACGGCGATTCCACCGCGGACCGGATGGTCGGCCAGTACTGCGTGACGGACGACGAGATCGCGCTGGTGGACCGCAACTGCCACAAGTCGGTGCTGCACGGACTCGTGATCTCCGGGGCGCGCCCCGTCTACCTGGTGCCGACCCGCAACGGCTACGGGCTCGCCGGCCCCTTGCCGCCCGCCGTGACCGACCCGGCGGCGGTGGCCGAGCGGATCGCCGCGAACCCGCTCACCGGCGGGGCCCTCTCCCCCGCGGCCCAGTACGCGGTGGTCACCAACTCCACGTACGACGGCCTCTGCTACGACACCGTCGCGGCGGCACGCGCGTTCGCCCCGAGCACGCCGCGCCTGCACTTCGACGAGGCCTGGTTCGCGTACGCCCGCTTCCATCCGCTGTACGCGGGCCGCTACGGCATGGCCGTCGGACCGGACACCTTCCCGGACCCCCTCCCGGACGACGAGGGGGCGGCGCCGGCCCGTCCCACGGTCTTCGCGACCCAGTCGACGCACAAGCTGCTGGCCGCCCTCTCCCAGTGCGCGATGGTCCACGTCCGGTCTGCGCCGCGGGCCCCGGTCGAACACGAGCGGTTCAACGAGGCGTTCATGATGCACGGCACGACCTCGCCGCTGTATCCGGCGATCGCCTCCCTGGACGTGGCCGCCGCCATGATGGACGGCCCGCAGGGCCAGTGGCTGATCGACGAGGCCGTGACCGAGGCGATCCGCTTCCGTCAGGCCGTGGTCCGGACCGGGCGGCGCATCTCCGCGGCCGGGGACCGGCCGGACTGGTTCTTCGGCGTGTGGCAGCCCGAGTCGGTCACCGATCCGGCGACGGGTGCACGCATCCCGTTCGCGGACGCACCGGCGTCCCTGCTCAGCCGCGAGCCCTCCTGCTGGCATCTGGAACCGGGCGCCGACTGGCACGGCTTCGCCGGGCTGAGCGAGGGCTACTGCCTGCTGGACCCGGTGAAGGTCACCTTGACCTGCCCCGGGGTCACGGCCACCGGCGAGACCGGTGACCGGGGCATCCCCGCGCGGATCCTCACCGCGTATCTGGCGGCACGCGGGATCGTCGTGGAGAAGACCGACAGCTACACCACGCTGATCCTGTTCTCGATGGGCATCACCAAGGGCAAGTGGGGCACCCTGATGGACGCCCTCATGGACTTCAAGGCCCTCTACGACGCGGACGCCCCGCTGGACCGGGTCCTGCCGGACCTGGTCGAGCGGTTCCCGCGCCGCTACGGCCGCACCACCCTGGGCGGTCTGTGCCGGCAGATGCACGAACACCTCACCCGCGCCGAGCTGATCGACGCCCTCGACGCGGCCTTCCAGGAACTCCCGGAGCCGGTGGCCCCGCCACGCCACTGCTATCAGTTGCTGGTCCGGGGCGGCACCGAGCGCGTCCGGCTGGCCGAGGCGGCCGGGCGGGTCGCGGCGGCGATGGTGACCGTCACCCCGCCGGGGATCCCCGTACTGATGCCCGGGGAGTCCACCGGGACGCCGGACGGGCCGCTGCTGCGCTACCTGCGCGCGCTGGAGGCCTTCGACCGGGCCTTCCCCGGATTCCACAGCGAGGCCCACGGGGTGACCGTGGATCCGGAGAACGGCGATTATCTGATCGAATGTGTCCGGACGCGGTGACGTAGCGACAAGAGGAGAGGCGGCAGGCATGAGCACCCCGCACGTGGAGACCCGGTCAGTCGTACCGAGAGCGTGCGGAGCGGCCGTCACCGGTGCGGTTCTGGCCTACGGCGCCGTGCTCTTCTTCTCCTGGGTCGAGCACCACGACGCCCGGGCCTGCGAGACGACGGACGGCCTCTGCTGGACCTGGTGGGACTGGGCGGCCGTCCCGGTGGCCCTGACGGCCGCCCTCGCAGTCCTGATGATCGTCTACGGGCGGCTGGGCATCGGGCCCCGGCTCGCCGTCGTCCTGCCGACGGTCGTGCTCGGGGCCCTCCCCCTCGCCGCCGCGCAGGCGACGGCCGGCTGGTGGGCTGCCGCCCTCGCAGGTGGGGCGTGGTCGTGCTCCCTGGCGCTGGCCGCGTGGGGCCGCTACCGGATCCCGGGGCTCTCGGCCGCGGCTGCCCTCCTCCTTGCCTCCCTCGTCGCGCTGTACCGCTGAGCCGGTCGCTCGTACCTGTGTGGAGGTCGCGTACATCGGGGTGGGGGTGATTGTGGTGACGGGCCACATATGCCGGTGACCTGCGGACTCCTACGTTGTGGCCACACAAGGCGTCCCCCCGGACCTTCTGGAAGTGGTGCACATGGTCTCCCCCGCAACGGCTCCGCAGGCAAGTTCGGGCATCCGCAGGATCGTCGCCGCCAGTCTCGTCGGAACCACCATCGAGTGGTACGACTTCTTCCTCTACGGCTCGGCGGCCGCACTGGTGTTCAACACGCTCTTCTTCCCCTCCAGTGACCCGCTGGTGGGAACCCTGCTGGCCTTCCTGACGTACGCGGTCGGGTTCGCGGCCCGGCCGCTCGGCGGAGTCGTGTTCGGCCACTTCGGCGACAGGATCGGCCGCAAGAAGCTGCTGGTGCTCAGCCTGCTGATGATGGGCGGAGCCACCTTCGCGATGGGCCTGCTGCCGACCCACGCCTCCATCGGCGTCGGCGCCCCCGTCCTGCTGACCGTGCTGCGCCTGGTCCAGGGCTTCGCACTGGGCGGCGAGTGGGGCGGCGCGGTCCTGCTGGTGTCCGAGCACGGCGGCGACAAGAGCCGCGGCTTCTGGGCCTCCTGGCCGCAGGCGGGCGCTCCCGGCGGCAACCTGCTCGCCACCGGTGTCCTGGCGCTGCTCGCCGCGGTCCAGTCCGACGAGGCCTTCCTCGCCTGGGGTTGGCGCATCCCGTTCCTGCTCTCCGGAGTGCTGGTCGTCATCGGCCTGTGGATCCGCATCTCGGTCACCGAGTCCCCGGTCTTCCTCGAAGCCCGGGAGAAGGCCGCCGAGCAGGCGGCGGCGGGCGTCAAGGACGAGCCCCCGGTCGTCGAGGTGTTCCGCAAGAGCTGGCGCGAGGTGCTCACCGCGATGGGCACGCGCTTCGGCGAGAACATCTCCTACTACGTCCTCACCGCGTTCCTGCTCGTCTACGTCACCGTCCACCTGCAGCTCCCGAAGAGCGAGGCGCTCAACGCGGTGCTGATCGGCTCCGCGGTCCACTTCGTCACCATCCCGATGTGGGGGGCGCTCTCGGACCGCCTCGGCCGCCGGCCGGTCACCCTGATCGGCGCGCTCGGCATGGCCGGCTGGGCGTTCGCCTTCTTCGCCCTGCTGGACTCCCGCTCCTTCCCGGCCATCGCGTTCGCGGTCACCGTCGGCCTGCTGTTCCACGGCGCGATGTACGGCCCGCAGGCCGCCTTCATCTCCGAGATGTTCGACACCAGGGTCCGCTACTCCGGCGCATCGATGGGCTCCCAGCTCGCCTCCATCATCGGCGGCGCCCTCGCCCCGATCATCGCGGTGGAACTGCTGAAGGACTACGGGACGTCCACCCCGGTCTCCCTCTACCTCTGCCTCGCGGCGCTCGTCACCGCCGTGACCGTCTGGGCGGCCAAGGAGACCCGCGGCCGCGACCTCGCCGAGGACGGCCTGCCCTCCGCCGCGGAGCGGGGCCACGGCCGCCGGGACTCCGAGCCGATCGCCGGCTGATCCCCGTATGCTCCCCGCCGTGACACCACCAGGCACCCAGCACTCCCACACCGCCGTGCGCCGGCTGCTCGACCTGCTGGCGGAGGGGGCGCCGGCCGAGGACTACGGCCGCCCCTCCGCCGAGGCCCGGGAAGCCGGCGCCCCGGCGGGCGAGCTGGCCGACATCGCCGAGGCCACCGGCGTGGCGTTGCGCATCCGGCGGACCCTCAGCCAGCACCGCCGGCGCGAGGCGGAGCTGACGGCGCTGTTCGACACGGCGAGCGACCTGGCCGCGTTGCGCGATCTGGACGCGGTGCTGCGGGCGATCGTGCACCGGGCCAAGCTGTTGCTCGGCACCGACGTCACCTATCTCTCCCTCAACGACGAGGCCGCCGGCGATACGTACATGAGGGTCACGGACGGGTCGGTCGCCGCCGCGTTCCAGCAGGTGAGGCTCGGCATGGGCGAGGGGCTCGGCGGCCTGGTGGCCCAGACCGCCCGCCCCTACGCCACGGACGACTACCAGGCCGACTCCCGCTTCCACCACACGTCCGCCATCGACGGCGCGGTCAGGCAGGAGGGGCTGCGGGCGATCCTGGGCGTGCCCCTGCGCGTCGGCGCCCGGATCATCGGCGTGCTGTACGCGGCGGACCGCGCCCCCCGGGAGTTCTCCCCGGAAGAGGTGGCGCTGCTCTCCTCGCTGGCCGACCACGCCGCCATCGCGATCGACGGGGCCCGGCTGCTGGAGGAGACCCGGGCCGCCCTGGCCGACCTCAACTCGGCGTCCGAGACCATCCGGGCCCACAGCGCGGACGTGCGCCGCGCGGAGCAGGCCCACGACCAGCTCACCGACCTCGTCCTGCGCGGGGGCGGTGCCGACGACGTGGCAGCCGCCATCGCCGCGATCCTGGACGGCGCGATCGTCATCCACGACTCCCACGGTTCCGAGCTCGCCCGTGCCGGAACCGGGCCCGTGCCCCCGCCCGCCCCGGCCGTGGAGGCCTCCCGGGCCAGCGGCCGGGCCGTCGCGCAGGACGGGACCTGGGTGTGCGCGGTACTGGCCGGACCGGAGCTGCTCGGCAGCATCGCCCTGACCGGGCGCACCGGCCTGCCGGACACCGATCGGCTGCTGTTCGAGCGCGCGAGCGTCGTCACCGCGCTGCTGCTGTTGCTGCGCCGGTCCGTGGCGGAGACCGAGGACCGGGTACGCGGAGAACTCCTCACCGACCTCCTCGCGGCGACCACGGACCCGAGTGCCCTGACGGCCAGGGCGCAGCGGCTGGGGGTGGACCTGTCCCGGCGGCACTCCGTCCTCGTCATGCACGGTGACGTGGCGTCACGCCACCGCCTCCTCGCGGCGGCCGCCCGCAGCGGTGTGGCGCGCGGCGCCCTCG
This sequence comes from Streptomyces sp. MB09-01, assembly GCF_033794505.1. Lineage (NCBI taxonomy): Bacteria > Bacillati > Actinomycetota > Actinomycetes > Kitasatosporales > Streptomycetaceae > Streptomyces > Streptomyces sp. MB09-01. The sequence goes on from NZ_JARAYQ010000124.1 coordinate 8,330, forward strand.
CCGGGCTCCATCACGACCACGTGGTGCTCGTCGCTCCGGTGGAGGCGCCCGGTCCGACGGCCAGGGCGCTCGCGGCCGAGCTGAGTCAGGCCGTGGGTTCCGCGGTCACCGTCGGCGCCGCGGGTCCGGCCACGGGCCCCCCGGGGCTGTCCGCCGCGCACGGTGAGGCCCACCGCTGTCTGTCCGCCCTGCGGGCCCTGGGCCACACCGGGCGGGGCGGGGCCCTGTCCGACCTCGGCTTCGTCGGCGTGCTCCTCGGCGGTCAGGCCGATCTGCTCGGATACGTACGGAACACGCTCGGTCCGCTGCTCGACTACGACGCCCGGCGCGGCACGGACCTGGTCCACACCCTGGACGCGTACTTCGCGCAGGGCTCGAGCCTCACCCGGACGAGGGCGGCGCTGCACGTCCACGTCAACACCGTCGTGCAGCGCCTGGACCGGGTCGGCCGCCTCCTCGGCGAGGACTGGAACTCCCCTGCGCGCACCCTCGAAATACAGCTCGCGCTGCGGCTGCACCGCCTCACGCACGCACTCTGAGGGGACCAGAGGGGACTACGGGGCGCCTCCGGGGCCGGGCCGGGAGTCGATCAGGCGGGCCAGTCCGTCCAGGACGCACTGGAGGCCGAAGGCCCAGATCGTCTCCGGGCGGTATCCGCCGACCGCGCTGCCGACACGGCCGGCGAGCGGGTAGCGCTCCGGATCCAGGGCCCGCTCCAGCAGGGGTGCGCTGACGGCCCACCAGTCCTCCTGGCTCTGCCGGCTGTTGTGGGCGGCGTCGTCGGCGGCGGCCAGGGCGTTGGCGTGGACGAAGCCGAGGAGGTGGGTGAGGGCGGCGTCCATCTCTACGTCGGTGAGACCGATGCCCTCGAAGGCCGCGAGCTCGTACTCGTACTTCCCGATCACTCCGGGACCCAGTGGGGGGCGGGTGACCGCCAGGTCCGCGATCCAGGGGTGCCGGGCGTAGAGGTCCCGGTTGTCGTCGGCGACGCGGGCGACCCGCACCCGCCAGGGCTCGTCCGGGTCCACCGACCGGCGGTCCATGTGGCCGTAGGCCGCGTCCAGCATGAGGTCGAGCAGTTCGGCCTTGCCGGGGACGTACGTGTAGAGGGTCATCGGCGTCACGCGCAGGCGCTGGGCCAGCGCCCGCATGGTCAGCGCGGCCAGCCCCTCCTCGTCGGCGAGGGCGGTCGCGGCGCGGACCACGGCGTCCACGCTGAGGCCCTGCCGCGGGCCGCGGCGCACGGGCTGCGCCGGCTGCCCGGGCTCGCGCCACAGCAGTTCCAAGGTGCGGACGGGGTCGCCCGCCCCGCTCCGGTCCTTCGCCATGTCCGGTCCCTCCGCACGGTCGCCCACTCGGGCATTAACTCACTACGATGTATAGAGTACAGTGTAGAGAGTAAGCTCGTGACCCGCCACCCGAGGAGTTCCGTGCAGAACGCCGCCGACAGTCACCAGGTCATCCAGGTCCGCGGAGCGCGGGAGAACAACCTGGCGGACATATCGCTCGACATCCCCAAGCGCCGTCTCACCGTCTTCACCGGCGTCTCCGGCTCCGGGAAGTCCTCGCTCGTCTTCGGCACCATCGCCGCCGAGTCGCAGCGGATGATCAACGAGACGTACACCGCCTTCGTCCAGTCCTTCATGCCGAGCCTGGGCCGGCCGGACGTGGACGGGCTGCACAACCTGAGCGCCGCCATCGTCGTCGACCAGGAGCGGATGGGCGCGAACTCCCGCTCCACCGTGGGCACCGTGACCGATGCCTACACCATGCTGCGGATCGTCTTCTCCCGCCTCGGCTCGCCCCACATCGGCACGTCGAGCGCCTTCAGCTTCAACACCCCCGACGGCATGTGCCCGCGCTGCGAGGGCGTCGGCCAGGTCTCCGACATCGACGTGGACCAGCTGGTCGACCGGGAACTCTCCCTCGACGAAGGCGCGATCACCGTCCCGGGCTGCGCCGTGGACTCCTGGTACTGGCAGGTCATGGCCAACTCCGGCTTCTACTCCGCCGGGACGAAGCTGAAGGACTTCTCCGAGCAGGAGTGGGCCGACCTGCTGCACAAGGAGCCGGTGAAGGTGAAGGTCGGCCCCAACAACTTCACCTACGAGGGCCTGATCACCAAGATCACCCGGACGTACCTGTCCAAGGACCGCGAGTCGATGCAGCCCCACATCCGGGCCTTCGTGGACCGCGCCGTCGTCTTCGCGGACTGTCCGGACTGCGGCGGCACCCGACTCTCCGCCGCAGCGCTCTCCTCCCGCATCGACGGGGTGAACATCGCCGACTGCGCGTCGATGCAGATCAGCGAGCTCGCCGCGTTCGTCCGCCGGATCGACGACCCGGGCGTGGCCCCGCTGCTCGCCGGCCTGGGGGACCTGCTCGACTCCCTCGTCGAGATCGGCCTCGGATATCTCAGCCTGGACCGACCCTCCGGCACCCTCTCCGGCGGCGAGGCCCAGCGCGTCAAGATGGTGCGCCACCTGGGGTCCTCGCTCACGGACATCACGTACGTCTTCGACGAGCCGACCACCGGACTGCATCCGCACGACGTCCGGCGCATGAACGACCTGCTGCTGCGGCTGCGCGACAAGGGCAACACCGTGCTCGTGGTGGAGCACAAGCCCGAGGTCATCGCGATCGCCGACCACGTCGTCGATCTCGGCCCCGGCGCGGGCACGGCCGGCGGGCAGCTCTGCTACAGCGGGGACGTGGCCGGACTGCGCGCCTCGGGCACCCTCACCGGCCGCCACCTCGGGCACCGGGCGCGACTGCGGGAGTCGGTGCGCACCCCGCGCGGGCACCTGTCGGTCAAGGGGGCGGACCTGCACAACCTGAAGGACGTCAGCGTGGAGGTGCCGCTCGGGGTGCTGGCGGTGGTGACGGGGGTCGCGGGCTCCGGGAAGAGCTCGCTGATCCACGGCTACCTGGCCGGACGGGACGGGGTGGTGGTGGCCGACCAGTCGGCGATCCGCGGCTCGCGCCGGTCCAACCCGGCCACGTACACCGGACTGCTGAACCCGATCCGGACCGCCTTCGCCAAGGCCAACGGGGTCAAGCCGGCGCTGTTCAGCGCGAATTCGGAGGGCGCCTGCCCGAAGTGCAACGGCCTCGGGCTGGTCTACACGGACCTGGCGATGATGGCCGGGGTGGCCTCGGTCTGCGAGGAGTGCGAGGGCCGGCGGTTCACCCCGGAGGTGCTGACGTACGAGCTCCGCGGCAAGAACATCAGCGAGGTGCTGAACATGCCGGTCGCGGAGGCGCACGCCTTCTTCCCCGGCGGCCAGGCGCGGGCGATCCTGGGACGACTGGTCGACGTCGGCCTGTCGTACCTGCGGCTCGGCCAGCCGCTCAACACCCTGTCGGGCGGCGAGCGGCAGCGGCTCAAGCTCGCCATCAACATGGCGGAGAAGGCCTCGACCTACATCCTGGACGAGCCGACGACCGGTCTGCACATGGCCGATGTCGACAAGCTGCTGGCCCTGTTGGACCGGCTCGTCGACGGCGGGAACTCGGTGATCGTCATCGAGCACCACCAGGCGGTGATGGCGCACGCCGACTGGCTGATCGACATCGGTCCGGGCGGCGGGCACGCCGGCGGCGAGGTCGTCTTCGAAGGCACTCCGGCGGCCCTGGTGGCCGGGGCGGACACGCTGACCGCCCGCCACCTGCGGGAGTACGTCTCCGTCCCCGGGTAGGGTAAGAGGTGCATCGAGAACGCCGTACGCGCAACGCGTACGGCGTTCGCACGTGCGCTAGGGTGGTGGCATGCCAGCCGATGAGAAGCAGCAGAGTCCCGGCGCGTCCGCCGCCTCCCCGGTCCCCTCCGTCTGGACCCGCCCGCGCCGCAAGGAGCAGCCGCCGGCGCTCAGCCGGGACCAGATCGTCACGGCGGCCGTGCGCCTGCTCGACGCGGAGGGCATCGAGGCGCTGAGCATGCGCAAGCTCGGGACCGGGATGGGAGCGGCGGCCACCTCCCTGTACCGGCACGTGGCCAACAAGGACGAGCTCATCGAACTGGTCGTGGACGAGGTCTACGGCGAGCTGGAGGTGCCGGAGATCACCGATCCCGGGGCGTGGCGCGAGGCCCTCGCGCGCAGCGGTCACAGCCTGCGCGACATGGTCCTGCGCCACCCCTGGGTGGCCTCCGTCCTCGGCCAGGTCGGACTGGCGTACCTGGGACCGAACCTGATGCGGCTTTCGGAGCGGATGCTGAGGCTGGCACGGGCGGCCGGCTTCCCGCCCGCCGAGGCGGAGCTCGCGATGAAGGCCGTCATCTCCTACGTCATCGGCGCCACCACGAGCGAGGCCTCCTACCTCTCCCTGCTCGCCCGCAGCGGGAAGAGCGAGGCCGAGTGGCTGGAGTCGTTGCTGCCCGCGGCCCAGGAGGCCCTGGAGGAGCACCCGTTGACGCACGACCACGCCGCGGCGAAGCGCGGCATCGACCCGGCGCGGATGCGCGAGGAGAACTTCGACTACGGACTCCAGCGGGTCCTGGACGGCCTGGAGGCACGGCTCAGCCGCGGCTGACGTCCCCCTGCGGAAGGCGCAGTTCGCGGCCCTCGCCGAGCGGGGCGAAGAACCGCTCCACGTCCGCGCCGGTGACCTCGGCCAGGGTGGGCGGGGACCAGCGCGGACGCCGGTCCTTGTCGACGACCTGGGCGCGGATGCCCTCCACCAGGTCGGGCGAGCCCAGCCCGTTGCAGGAGACCCGGAACTCCTGGGCCAGCACCCGCTCCAGCGTGCCGAGGCCGGCGGCCCGGCGCATGGCGGCGAGGGTGACCTTCAGTGCCGTCGGGGACTTGGCCAGGATCGTCTCGGCGGCCTCCTTGGCGGCCGGCTCGCCCTGGCCGAGCAGCCGCTCCACGATCTCCTCGACGCTGTCCGCCGCGTAGCAGTGGTCGATCCAGGGCCGCCGGCCGGCGAGTTCACCGGGCGGGGGCGTGGCGGCGTACCGCGGCAGCACCTCGTGGACGGGGGCGTCGGCGAGCGCGGCGGTCAGTTCCGGCAGCCGGGCGGCGGGGACGAAGTGGTCGGCGAGCCCGCAGAGCAGAGCGTCGGCGGCGCCCACTGCGGAGCCGGTGAGGGCGAGATGGGTGCCGAGCCGGCCGGGGGCGCGGCCGAGGAGCCAGGTGCCGCCGACGTCGGGGACGAAGCCGATGCCGGTTTCGGGCATGGCGACGCGGGAGGTCTCGGTGACGATCCGGACGGTGCCGTGGGCCGAGACGCCGACGCCGCCGCCCATCACGATGCCGTCCATGAGGGCCACGTACGGCTTGGGGTAGCGGGCGATGCGCGCGTTGAGCCGGTACTCGTCGCGCCAGAAGTCCGCCGAGGCCGTGGTGCCGGCCTTGGCGTCGTCGTGGATGGCCCGGATGTCCCCGCCCGCGCACAGCCCGCGCTCCCCGGCCCCGCGGATCAGGACCTGGTGGACGGCAGGATCCTCCGCCCAGGCGGCGAGCGCCTCGTCGATCCGCAGCACCATGGGGTGGGTGAGGGAATTGAGGGCCTTGGGGCGGTTGAGGGTGACCACGCCCGTCCGGCCCCCGGTGTGGAGCAGGACCGTGCTGTCGGTGGTGCCGGAGTTCCCGGCGGTGTCGTCTTCGCTCTTCACAGCGATCAGTATGTCCGCGGCGTAGGGTCGGCAGGTATGCGGAAGATCATTCTCATGGCGGGGGTGTCCCTCGACGGGTACATCGAGGGCCCCGAACGGCAGATCGACTGGCACGTCGTCGACGACGAGCTCCACCAGTACCTCAACGACCTGCTCCGCCCGGCGGGCGCCTTCCTGAGCGGCCGCGTCACGCACCAGCTGATGGCGGACTACTGGCCGACGGCCGACGCCGACCCGGCGGCCGGCGGGCCCGAGGTCGAATTCGCCGGAATCTGGCGGGCCATGCCCAAGTACGTCTACTCGCGGACCCTGCGGGAGGCCGACTGGAACACCACGGTGGTGCGGGACGTCGTACCGGCGGAGGTCGCCGCGCTCAAGGCCGCCCCCGGCGGCGACCTGGTCCTGAGCGGGGCGGACCTCGCCGCGTCGTTCCTGCGCCACGACCTGGTGGACGCCTACCGGATCCTCGTGCACCCGGTGCGGATCGGTCGCGGCAAACCGCTCTTCCCACCCGTCGACGGCGGCCCGGTGCCCCTGCGGCTGGAGCAGACCCACACCTTCGGCAACGGCGTCGTGCTCCTGCACTACGGCCGCCCGTAGGCGGCCCTGGAGTCCTGGCTCGTACGGTCTTCTCGCAGGCGTCGTAGAGCTGCCGGGCGAGCGCCGCCTGGTCCTCGGCGAGCTCGGGCCGGCGTCCACCGCCCGGCTCCGCCGCTGCGGTCACTCCCGCTGTCCCCGCATCGTCACCAGCCGGTGCAGCACCTCGGAATCCAATGCCGGGTTCGCCGCGGCCGCGTGGGCCGGCTCCTCGTCGTCGAGGAGTTCCGTCAGCCGGGACTGCGGAAGATTCGGGTGGCGTGCCAGCGCGGCTCGCACGGCAGGGTCCGGGTCCCTGGTGAGCCGCTCCACGGTGGCCGTCGCGGTCTGGGGGTCGCGGGCGGCCAAGGCGCGGACCTCGGGGTCGTCGTGGTCGGCGAAGGCGGACAGGCCGGCGGTGGGGAAGTCCGGCCGGGTGGTGAGGTGCGCACGCTCGCGTCCGTCGTACTCCAGGGAGCTGCGCAGGAGCGGTGAAGCCGGGGCGTCCGGGTGGTTCTGGGGTGCTGGATCGACATGGGGGTGCGGGCGAAGAACGCGCGAGTGCGGGCAGACCGGGCACGATCGTGCAGCGGTGCCTGCCTGTAGGGGCCTCGGGGTCCTTCCACGTCAGTCGCGGGGGCGGGACCGGTGGGCACGCCAGGCGGCCAGGGCCTCGGCCCGGGCTCCGTCGGGATGCCGGGCGTGCCAGTCACGCAGGAAGCGGTTGAACTCGAACTGGGCACCCACCTCCCGGGGTTCGGCCGCCTGCGCGCGGGTGGCGTGCCAGTGGGCGACGGCCTCGGCGAGGGTGTGCCCCGCGTGCCGGGCGACGTACTCCCGCATGAACCCGTCGAAGTGGAAGGCGGGACCGATCTCCCGTACGAAGTACTCCCGCAGCACCTGGCTGCACCGCTGTCCTTGCGGGATCACGGTGGAGCCGTCGACGGGGGCGGTGAGCTGGCGCCCGGCGCGGCGAGGGGCGGGGGCGGCGGGTACGGGAAGGCCGTCGAGCGCGGCGGCGATCCGGGCCGTGACGGCGGCCTTGCCGCCCCCTGCCGGCAGGCCCATCCGGCGCGCCAGCGCGCTCAGTTCGGCCAGCGTCCAGTACCAGCGCAGCAGTTCCGCCCGGTCAGCGTCGCTGTCAGGGCCGGCCGGAGTCCCCCTGTATTCGTACTCATGTTCCCATCTTAAGGGCGCGGGGCGGCGGACGGTGAACACGGCGGCGGAGCCATGGAGTCGGTCCGCAGGTTCCCTTCGATGCCCCTTATCTTCAGAGATGTCCAGTCCAGTCGCCCCCGACGGAGGCCCCATGACCGACGACCCGAACCGCCTCACCCTCGGCGAGGACACGGCCCTGGTCCTCATCGACCTCCAGACGGGCATCCTGGGCATGCCCATCGCCCGGCCCGCCCCCGAGATGCTCAAGAAGGGCATCGCGCTCGCCGAGGCGTTCCGCGCCCACCGGCTGCCCGTGGTCCTGGTCAAGGTGGCCTGGTCCCCCGACGGCGGCGATCTGCCCACGGCCAACGTCGACCGCCCCGGTCCGGCCGCCGCCCCGCCGCCCGCGTTCTCCGAGATCCCCGCGGAACTCGCCGCCCTCGGCGACACGGTCGTCACCAAACGGCACTGGGGCGCCTTCACCGGTACCGAGCTCGACCTCCAGCTGCGCCGCCGGGGCATCCACCGCATCGTCCTGGCCGGCATCTCCACCAGCGCGGGGGTCGAGTCCACCGCCCGTACGGCGTGGGAACTCAGCTACGACCTGGTCTTCGCGGAGGACGCGACCGCCGACACGGACCCGGACTCCCACGCCCACACCTTCGGCAAGATCTTCCCGCGCATCGGCAAGGTCAGCACCACCGACGAGATCATCGCGGCTCTGGGGCCCCCTTCCTAGGCCGGCGCCGGCGGGGCGCCGTGCGGGCCCGCTCCGATGCCGAGGGGCAAACCCGTAACCGGGAGGACTCCCGCGGGTTAGCAGCGCGGAAGACGAGGGAGTCCGCATGGCACAGCAGCACACGAAGTCCCTGCGACTGCGCCTGCGGTACCGGTTCGACAATCTGGTGGCAGGGGGCACCGCCGCGCTGATCGGCTGGCTCGCCCTGGCCTGCCTCGCCGTCGTGATCCCGGCGAGCACGGTGCTCGTCTGGGCCGACCGCGGCGCTCCGGCGACCCTCTCCGGCCGCCTCACCGCCGTGTGGGTCAGCGTCGGGCAGACGCTCAAGATCGGCGGCGCGGTCGGCTCCCCCGTCTACGTGCTGGCTTCGGTGACGCTCGCCCTGGTCGCGCTGCTGTTCGTGTCCACCCTGGTCAGCCTGATCACCACCGGCATCAACCAGCGGATCATGTCGCTGCGCCGCGGCCACTCCACCGTCCTGGAGGCGGGGCACACCGTCGTCCTCGGCTGGTCCGATCAGGTCTTTCCCGTGATCGGGGAGCTCGTGGCCGCCAACGCCAACCAGCGCAGGTCGGCCGTCGCCGTGCTCGCCCCGAAGGACAAGGTGGAGATGGAGGACGAGATCTCCGCCTTCCTCACGGATGCCGGTACCGGTGCCGTCACGGGCACGACGAGGATCGTCTGCCGCAGCGGCCGCACCACCGATCCCACGGTGCTGGCCCGGGTGAGCCCGCAGACCGCGAAGGCCGTGCTCGTCCTGCCGCCGGCCGGGGAGGCGGGCGACGCCCACGTGGTGAAGACCCTGCTCGCCCTCGACGCGGCGGTTCCCGGGTCCGGTGACGCGGTGGTGGTCGCCGCCGTCCGCGACACCCGCAACCACCTCACCGCCCGGCTGGCGGCCGGGCCCGGCGGGCACGTGCTGTGCGTCGACGACATCATCGCGCGGCTCCTCGTACAGACCGCCCGCCAGCCCGGACTCTCCCTCGTCTACCAGGAGTTGCTCGACTTCGAAGGCGACGAGTTCTACACCGCCGCCCCCGGGGGTCTCGCCGGACGCACCTTCGGCGAGGCCCTTCTGGCGTTCACCACGTCCTCGGTGGTCGGTCTGCTGCGCGCCGACGGCGTCGTCGTCCTCAACCCGGATCCCGGTACGGCGATCGACGCCGGCGACCGGATCGTCGTCATCTCCGAGGACGACGACACCGCCGTGCCGCAGGACGCGGCCGCCTGGGTCGACGAGGACGCGATCGTGACGGCCCGCCCGAGGACACCGCAGCCCGAACGCCTGCTCCTCCTGGGCTGGAACCGCCGCGCCCCGCTCGTCCTGGACCAGCTCGACCAGTTCGTGAGCCCCGGCACCACCCTGGACGTGGTGGCTCTCGGCGGCAAAACGACCCTGCACGCCACCTCCGAGATCGCCGGGGCGCGCAGCCGCCTCGAAGTGTCCTTCCACGGCGGGGACATCACCGATCCCGAGGTCCTGGCGAAGCTGGACGTGCCCTCCTACGACAGCGTGATCGTCATCGGCGAAGCGGCGGGGCCCTGGACAGGAGCCGCCGACCCCAACGACACCGGCACCGACACCGACGCCGGGACGGACGACCGCACCCTGGTCACGCTGCTGCACCTGCGGGCGATCGGGGAGGCCGCACAGCAGGAGCTCTCCCTCACCACCGAGATGTCGGACGACGGCAACCGGCTGCTGGCCCCCGCCAGGGAGGGCGCCGACTTCATCGTGAGCGGCCGGCTCATCAGTCTCCTCATGACCCAGATCTCGGAGAGCCGCCACCTGGCCGACGTGTTCGAGGAGCTCTTCCGGGCGGAGGGGAACGAGCTGTACCTGAAGCCGGTCGCGGACTACGTCCGGACCGGCCGCGAGGTGCCGTTCGCCACCCTCGTCGAGTCGGCGCGCCGCCGCGGTGAATGCGCGGTCGGCTACCGGCTGCGCGCGCAGGCCGGCACGGGCCCCGGCTTCGGGGTCCTGCTCAATCCCGACAAGCGGCAGCGGGTCCGCTTCGACGAGCACGACTGGCTGATCGTGCTCGCCGAGAGCTGAGCACCCCCGGGCCGGGGCCCGAGGGCTCTTCGTACGGTCCCTCAGGGCGCCGTGTGGACCTCCAGGGCGGTCCGTACCGCGGATTCCAGGGCTCCCTCGATCCACGCCGGCTTGATGGAGGTGTGGCAGCCGGCGAAGTGCAGGTTCCCTTCGGCCTTGCGGACGTGGGGGAAGAGCTCGGTGTGCTGCCCGGGCAGCAGGACGGAGGCCTCGCCGTACGCGTACGGGTCGCGCATCCAGGACTGGGTGCGTCCGACGCCGGTGTAGAACACCTCGATCCGCTGCCCGAAGACCTCCTGGACCCCGGCGAGCGCCCGCGGGTAGCGCTCCGCGTCGTCCAGCGAGTCCCACTTCAGGGCGTCGTCCGACCAGCTGTAGGAGGCGAGCACCACACCGCCCGGGCTGCCCTCGACGGGGTGGGAGGGCTGGAACATGAACCGGTTGGGGTTGTCGGTGGCCGAGCCGCCGCCGATGACCCCGGCCGCCTCGGGCTGGTCGCGGGTGGTGGCGCGGCAGGCGGCGTAGTGGGCGCGCTGGGCTTCGGAGATGTGGCCCTTGGGTACGGAGGGATGGGCGCCCAGCAGGATCCCGTCGGCCGGGGTCCGCCCGACCTGGTAGTTCCGGTACAGGCCCGGCTTCACCGACTCCAGCTCGCGCTTCCAGTCGGCCTCGTCGAACTCCCACCAGCGGCGGCTGAATTCCAGCAGCACCTTGGTGGCCGCGTCGTAGTGCAGTTCGGTGATCGCGCGGCGCTTGCCGTAGGAGAGGGCGGGGGCGACCGGGATGTGCCGCAGCCCGGAGAAGGGGACGGTGATGATGGCGGTGTCACCGGTGAAGGTCTCGCGCTGCACGGCGCCGCCGCGGCCCTCGGAGACCGTGTCGACGGTGACCTTGCCCTCCCCGTGCGTGATCCGGGTGGCTCGGCGGTCGAGCCGTACGACGTCCTCGACCCGGGCGTAGAGCGCGTCGGCCAAGGTGGCGGTTCCGTCGGGCAGTTCGAAGAAGGCGGTGTCCGGGCTGATCAGCGAGGCCCCGATGAAGCTGTGGATGAAGGCGAGGTGCAGCCGGGAGGTGAGGTTCTCGACGGTTCCGATCAGGTCGATCGTCCGCTCGTCGAGCTTCGCCTCCTCGGTCAGGTAGCGGTACATGGACATGTGGCCGTAGCGCTGGATGACGCGGGCCCAGCCCTCGACGAGCGCCTTGTCCTTCCTGCCCTCGATCTCCTTGCGCACGGGGGCGAAGGCGTTGCGCACGATCTGCGCGGCCGGCAGCGACTCGTAGGCCGCGGGGACGCCGAAGGAGCGGTTGAGGGCCTGCGGGCTGCGCGCGTAGTCGGCGCGGCGGACGCGGATGCCGTTGACGAAGATCCACGTGCGGTAGGCGGGGCGGCCGGAGCCGTCGACGTCGACCAGGTGGAAGCGCCGGCGCTTCAGGCCGAGGCTGTCGATCAGCCCGGTGACCAGCGGGTGGCTGTCGGGGATGCGCATGGCGCCGGCCTCGGCGTACTGCTTGGGGTCGGCGAAGGCGGCGGCGGACTTCTCGTGGCCGCCGGTGCGGAAGGTCTTGATCCGGCCGCCCACCCGGTTGCCGTTGGCCTCGATGACGGTGACCTCGTGGCCGGCCTCGCGCAGCAGGTGGGCGGCGGTGAGCCCGGCCGGCCCGGCGCCCACGACGAGCACCTTCTTGCGGCTGCGGGACCGGGGCAGGCCGGTCTTCAGGAGGATGTCCGCGTAACGGGGTACCAGGGGCTGGTCGTCCTCGTCCCGTACGAGGATCGCCCGGGCGATGGTCAGGCAGGTGGCCCAGTCGGGGCGTGCGGAGCCGGAGGCGGCCTGCGGGGTCCCGGCGGACGCGGCGGCGACGGTGAGCGCGCCGGCGCCCGCGACGGCGGCGGCGCCCGCGATGACGGTACGGCGGGAGGGGCGCTGCCCGGACACGGGGGCGGGCGCCGCCGTCGGGACGGACCCGTCCGCGGGGTCGGGCGTGGGGGGAGGCTCGATGATCATGGGTCAACTCTCGTCGCCCGCCCACCGCTTGATCACCGAAAGCGGCCCGGGCGGGAAACAATCACCCGGACGTGCGGCGCGGTCAACCCAAAGCTGACGAACAGGCTTTCGTGTGCGGAACGGCGGCCGTCGGCCGGCGGCCGGTCAGCGGATCCCGCGCACCCGCAGGCTCGTGAGCTCGTACCGGGCCCCGACGACGGCCAGCCTCCCGGCCGTGATCCTGGCCGCCAGCTCGGGTTCGGCCCCCAGCCGCGAGCTCACCAGGCGCACGTTCGCCGTGATCGCCGCGTCGATCCGGGCCGCCCCCCGGAGCCTGCGGTCGATCGCCGGATGGATCTGGTCGACGAGGTACTGCATGTGGCCCGGGAGCGGCGGTCCCCCTTCGTGGGCCCGGACGGCCGCGGCGACGGCCCCGCACGACTGGTGCCCCAGGACCACGATCAGCGGGATGTCGAGTTCGAGGACCCCGTAGGCGATGCTGCCGAGCACCGCCTCGTCCAGGACCTCGCCCGCCGACCGCACGGTCAGCAGGTCACCGAGGCCCTGGTCGAAGACCAGCTCCGGGGGGACGCGGGAATCGACGCAGCCGAGGACGACGGCGAACGGGTGCTGCCCGCCCACCAGCGTCCGCCGCACCGTCCGCGTCTGGTCGGGATGCCGCTCGTGATAGGTGCGCCAGCGCGCGTTCCCCGCCACCAGGGCGCCGAGCGCGGTCTCGGGCGAGGTCGGCCGCAACGCCGCCGCTCCCGCGGCGCGGACGGCCCCCGGGGTCCCGCGGGCACCCGACCCCAGCCCGGCAGCCACGGCCACCGCACCGGTCAGCGCCGCCCGGACCACCCGGCGCCGTCCCGGGGCCTCGTGCCGATCAGACATGCCGGATCCCGTCGCCCGCCGTTCCTGACCCTTCACACGCGGGTCCAGTCTCGGCGCGCCCGTACGGTGCCGCAATCGGGGGCCGGGCTTTCATTCGTGTGGCTCAGTGGAGGTCGGTCCGGCCGGTGGAGGCCGGTGCGGGTCGGCCGGGGTCAGTGCAGGTCGGTCCGCGCGGGGATGTCGTCGAGGAAGCCGCCCGACTGGTGCTGCCACAGCTTCGCGTAGGCCCCCTCCGAGGCGAGCAGTTCCTGGTGCGTGCCCTGCTCGACGATCCGTCCGCCGTCGAGGACGACGAGCTGGTCCATGCCGGCGACGGTGCTCAGCCGGTGCGCGACCACGAGCGCCGTCCGCCCCTCCATGAGCCGCCACAGCGCTTCCTGGACGAGGATCTCGCTCTCGGAGTCCAGGGCGCTGGTCGCCTCGTCGAGCAGCAGGATCGGCGCGTCGCGCAGGATCGCCCTGGCGAGGGCGACCCGCTGGCGCTGTCCGCCCGAGAGCTTGACTCCGCGCTCGCCCACCATGGTGTCGAAACCGTCCACGAGCCCCTCGGCGAACTCCGTGACGTGCGCCGCCTCCGCCGCGCGGCGGATCTCGGCCTCGGTGGCGTCCGGCCGGGCGAACGCGATGTTCTCCCGCAGCGTGCGGTGGAACATCGCCGGGTCCTGCGGCACGTACGCGATCAGGCTGCGCAGGTCGACCTGGGACAGCCGGCTGATGTCCTGCCCGCCGATCAGGATCCGGCCGGCGTCGACGTCGGTCATCCGCAGCAGCAGCCGGGTGAGGGTGGTCTTGCCACCTCCCGACCGGCCGACGAGCCCGGTCTTCGACCCGCTGGGCACGGCCAGGTCGAGGCGGTCGAAGAGCGGCTTCCCGCCCCCGTGGGCGAAGGTCACCCGCTCGAAGCGGACGTCGGCGGCCCCGGCGGGCCGCAGTGGTTCCGGCGACACCGGGTCGAGCACGGTCGGCGGTGTCAGCAGCAGTTCGGTGAACTGCGCGGCCTCCGTCATCGAGCTCTCCAGGCGGCGGTAGATCTGGTTGAACTCGAACATGATGCGGGTGGCGCTGGAGTAGTAGGCGAAGGCGACCACGACCGCCTCCACGCCGCGGCCGCTGGCGGCGAGCGCGATGGCCAGCAGCAGGCCCAGCGCGTTGGTCAGGACGGACATCGGGGCGACGATGGTGTCGATGCGCAGATTGCCGTAGTCCCAGGAACGCAGGGTGAGCCGCCGCGACTCCGCGACCCGCGAGCGGTGTTCGGCGGCCTCGCGGTCCTCGGCGGCGAACGCCCGGACCGTGTCGATGTTCATCAGGCTGTCGGCGACGTGGCCCGAGACCCGGGCGATCGCCGCCTCCCGCTGGACGACGAGCGCCTGGCGGCGGCGGATCAGGGGGGCCACGCACAGCGCCGTCAGGACGATCGGCACCAACAGGGCGACCACCAGCAGTGGTTCGTAGTGCCACAGCACCACCGAACCGAAGATCAGCGGTACGAACCTGCCCACCAGCGAGAACGTCAGCGTGTCGACGAACTCCTCGAAGCGCGAGGCGAAGCTGAGCACCCGCTTGGTCAGGGACCCGGCGAAGTTGTCGTGGAAGAACGCGGCGTCCTTGGCGAACAGCTCGTCCATCCCGATCACGTACAGCTGCTCGATGCCGCGGGCGTCGAGGCGGTTGAGGCAGTGGAGTCCGAGGCGCCACGTCCCTTCCGCGAGCAGCAGGACGGCGGCGAAGCCGAGGACGTAGGGCAGCATCGGGCCGATGTCGAAGCCGGAGCCCGTGCCGGTCCCGCCGCCCTCGGCGACGCGTGCGACGAGCTTGGCGACGACCAGCGGCGCGATGTAGTCGATGCCGATGTTGCCCAGCGCCGGGAGCAGCATCGCGGGAACCGTCAGCCACTTGAGGCGGGCCAGCTCCCGTCCGTAATAACGAAGGGCGAGGAGCACCGGGCCCCTGCCCGGCGAACCTTTGCGTGATTCAGGCAATTCCATCCCAACCCTGCTTTGCCGGACCTACAGGACAGGATTGGCAGTCTCCCGCGACGGCACCCGCGCAGTCCAAGCGTTTTTCGCCTAACCGCCCGCCAGCACCGCGGGGGTCGGGCCGTCGGGGCGGACCGTGATGCCGTACGCGGCCTTGGCCGGGAGGGAACGGAAGCGCGGGACGTGCGCGGGCAGCAGGTGCTCCAGGAGGACGGTCGACTCGCGGAGGGCGAACTGCAGGCCCAGGCAGGCCCGGGGCCCGATGCCGAAGGGGAGGTAGCTCCCCGGGTGGGCGGGGCGGCGGCCGGGGGTGGTGAAGC
>NZ_JARAYQ010000125.1:0-23543 GCF_033794505.1 Streptomyces sp. MB09-01
GACGGGGTGCGTGGGCCGGGTCGGCGGTAACGGGAGGGGCCGCATTGGTGGCGGCTGTGCTGGGGCCGGTGACCAACTACGCCAGTGACGCGGTGCCTGGCTGGGCGGCGCAGGCGTGGGTGATCTGGCCGGTGTTCGCCGTGCTGGTGGTGGTCAGCATCGGGCTGTTGCTGTGGAGCCGGCATCTGGATGCCGCACCAAGGCCCCCGGCGCGGCTGGCACCGGTGAGCCGACTGGCCCGAGGCCAGCAGGCTTCGTTACGCCCCCCGCATGTTCAGCGCGTCCGGGGGCGTGAGGGCGAACTCGCCGTGCTGGCAGGCATGCTTCGGCGGCCACAAGGCCGGTTCGCGGTGCTGTGCGCGGTCGGCGGGATGGGCAAGACAACGGTGGCCGCGCAACTGGCCACCCAGGCCGAGGCGGCGGGCTGGCGAGTGTTTTGGGTGCGCTGGCGCGACGGTGCCGAGCTGGCGCAGCAGATGGTGGAGACGGCGCTGGCCTGCGGCCTGCCAGAGGCAGAGCTGGAGGCCGCGCGAGCGGGGCAGGCGAGCCTGCCGGATGTGGTCTGGCGACAGTTGGGCCGGGTGCGGCGGTGGCTGCTGGTGGTGGACAACGCCGACGAGCCGCACGAGATCGGCCCGGCAGGGGAGCCGGTGGCCGACTATCGCGGCTGGATCCGCCCTCACGGCCGGGGCCTGCTGGTGGTGACCAGCCGGGATGGCAGCGAGCAGACCTGGGGTCCGTGCGCACAGCTGCTGCCACTGGAGCCGCTGCCGGTGCGACCTGCGGGGCAGGTCCTGCTGGACGCTGCTCCCGTGGCCGGCACCGCCGAGCAGGCCCGGGAGCTGGCGGCGCGACTGGGCGGGCTGCCACTTGCGTTGCACGCGGCCGGCACCTATCTGGCCGGACCCACCAGCCGCTACCGCACCTTTGCCGCCTACCGCCAGGCCCTGGAACAGGAACTGCGGTTCTTGTTGGGAGCGGCGCACCCGAATGCCTCCCATCCGCAGGTCGCCCGCGCCGTGGTGCGGCACACCTGGGAGGTGTCCTTGGACCAGCTCGCCGGGGAGGGCAACGCTTTGGCCCGCCCTGTGTTGCGACTGCTGGCCCTGCTGGCTCAAGCCCCCGTCCCACTGTCCCTGATCACCCCGGACCTGCTATCCGTCGTCACCGGACACGACGTCACCGCGGCGGCCCTGGAGGCCGCGTTCGCTGGCCTGCACCGCTACGGTCTCCTCGGCCTGCCCCACTCTCCCGGCAGCACCGGCCCGGCGTCGGGCAGCAGTGAGGGGGCGCAGGTGGTGCTGCATCCCCTGATCCGAGAGATCAACGCTGTCGCCCTCACGGCCGAGACCTCCGATCTCGCCGTGTGGCACCGGGCTCTTGTCGAGCGGCTGACCACGGCTGTGCACGAGGCCAACCAGCGCGGGCGCGCTGGTTGGCCTGCAGCCGTGCTCCTCGCCCCCCACCTGCCGCTGCTGCTCGACTACGCGGACCCGCGCACCGCCACGCACCACCGCACCACTCTCAACGCCCTGGCGCAGGTGCTGCAGAAGGCTGGCGCTTTCGGTGCGGCGCGCCTGCTGCATGAACGGGTCCTCGAGGTCGAGACCCGCATGCTGGGCACCGAGCACCCCGATACCTTGACCAGCCGCAACAACTTGGGCAATGCGTTGTTCGGAATGGGAGAGCCGGCCGAGGCAATACGTCTGCTCCGGCAGACCCTGGAGGACCGCGCCCGCATCCTGGGCCCCGTGCACCCCGATACCTTGACCAGCCGCAATGACCTCGCATGCGCTTTGGACGGGACGGGTGAGCATGCCGAGGCGGTGGGTCTGCTGCGGCAGACCCTCAACGACCGTACCCGTGTCCTGGGCCCCGAGCATCCGCATACCCTGGCCAGCCGGGACAGCCTCGGTCTCGCGCTGGATGGGATGGGCGAGCACGCACAAGCAGTGCGCATCCACCGGAGCACCCTGGAGGACCGCATCCGTGTGCTGGGCCCCGAGCACTACCTCACCCTGCTCAGCCGCCACAACCTCGCCAGCGCCCTGACCAGGGCGGGGCAGCAGACGGAAGCGATACAGCTGCTGCGGCAGGCGCTCAACGACCACGCCCGCATTCTGGGCGACGGGCATCCGCACACGCTGGCCAGCCGGGACAGCCTCGGTCTCGCGCTGGATGGGATGGGCGAGCACGCACAAGCAGTGCGCATGCACCGGCAGACCCTGGAGGACCGCACCCGCATCCTGAGCCCTGAACACCCAGATACCCTTGCCAGTCGCCACAACCTCGCTCTCGCTTTGACCAGTGCAGGTGAGCAGGCCGAGGCGATAGACCTGCTGCGCCGAACCCTCGATGACCGCGTCCGCATCCTGGGCGACGAGCACACGCATACCTTGAGCACCCGCAACGCGCTGGAGACAGCGCTAGCCATGTCCACCCAACGGCCACAGAGCCGGTGGTGGCACTGGCTGCGGCGCAGGAACGTCGCAGCCGGTGGCGGTTGAGGAGGCCCTGTATCCCCGAGCCGCCGCCAAGCGAAAAGACGCGCTTCTCCGCAACGGCGTCGACCGCGACAACATCCATGTCGACGTCGCCAGCGGCGCGAAGGCGTCCAGGCCGAAGCTCGATCTCGTCATGCAGCTGATGCGCGAGGGCGACACGTTGAAGGTGACCCGGCTCGACCGGCTCTCCCGTTCCGTCCTGCACCTGGTGACCCTCGGCGCCGAGCTGCGCGAGCGCGGGATCGGGCTGCACGTCATCGAGCAGGGTATCGACACCGCCACCATGGAGGGCCGGGCCATGTTCGGGATGCTTAGCGTGCTTGCGGAGCTCCAGAGAGAGCTGACGTGGCGAACACGAACGATGGGCTTGCCTCCGCGCGGGCCCGCGGCCGGGTCGGCGGGCGCGGCCGAAGCTCACAGCCGACCAGGCTGAGCTCGCCCAGCAGCTCTACGAGGCCCGGGAGAAGACTGACCAGCAGATTGCCGACATGTTCAACGTGCCCCGTTCCACGGTGTACGGACACCTCGACAAGACCAAGACGGTCCCCCGCCAGCCGAAGAGAACCGCCGCGGCAAAGTCTTGAAAGCTACCGGTGGGTTACTTGCTCCCTGGTGTCCGAGCTGGGACTACAGGGCCCACGTAGAGCGCGTACCGAGCCCGGAATGGTCGCGCCCGGGGCTTCAGGCATCTCTGAGTCGGCCATGCCGAACGCCCCTACTAGTACAGGTCTGGGCTGGTCAGATCCGCCGGGAACGGATGCGGTCGGTGGCGGCGTACGCGTCAGCCCGTCCACTGCCGACGTCGCAGGCAAGGTCGATCAGCGCCCCGTACGGGGCGTCGATCTTGTCGCCGGTGGCGTGCAGGTACGCCACCGGCGTTGGCCGCGCCGACAGAGCGTTTCGGGCCGGGAGGGGGCGCCAGGGGGATGATCGACCACCCGCGCGCCCGGGCCGCTCCCTTGCGCCCCGGCGCAACCCGTTGCCACGGCAGGCTCGGGGGCCGAGGATTCCCGGCACGCGGAGAAGCCTCTTCGTCCCTCAGGGGGATCCATGGACGCCAGCACCATCATCACCACCTGCGCGACGGCCGTGGCGGTGGGCTCACTCTGGGCCAGCACCGTCCAAGCCCGGGCGGTAAAGGTCCACAACCGGACGTCCGTCCTGCCCCACCTGCAGATCCGGCAAGTGAAGAACTACGAGAACGGGCGCACGGGGCTCCAGTTGCTCAACGTGGGCCTGGGTCCCGCGCTGGTCACCCGGTCGACGGTGAAGCTGGACGGGGTGCCGGTCGGACAGTGGGACTGGCCGACCTTCCAGACCATGGCCGCGGACTGGCCCCAGATGCCCAACATGTACGCGCTGTTCGCCGGCGTCAGCTTCCCCATGGGCGACTGCCAGTACCTCATCCACCTTGACAACTACGACGAGGCCCGGCACGCCTGGTTCTGGGAACTCGTGGCCCGTCGGCTGTCCATCGAGATCGAGTACGAGTCCTTCTACCGGGGCGACAAGCTCAAGGCAGTACCCCCGGCGCTCTAGACCTTGCTCCCCCCAGCTGCCGCTGGGAGGTAGCGCTCGGTCCGGAGCCGCGCCCAGGTGTTCGCGCCGACCTTGCCGTCGACAGTGAGCTTTTCCGCAGACTGGAAGCGCGTACGCCTCCCGGCGGGCGGCGTCCCAGGCGTGGCCGCCAGCTAGCTGGCAGGGAGCGTCATTCGAATCGCGCGGTATCCCTGTCTGGTCCCGGTGGTTGAGGGGTTCGGGCCGGCCCGCCTGTTGGTGCGGTTGTGGCCCTGCAGGAGCGCGAGTGCCCCGGTTTCGATGGGTGTCAGGAGCGAGTGCCGGCCTCGCTCCGCTTCATGTAGCCGTCAGGAGGACACCCCGCGTCCGGGTCCTCTGTAGGGCACATGCTGGGATCCTCTGTATCTCCGAAGTCCTCGTAGAGGTAGACCCAAACCGTGCACGTCGGATCCTCGGTGAAGGACAGCCGAAGATCATTGCCGTGTGTGGCGGTCTCGTCGGGGATGTTGAGGCCGTCGCCTTTGGGGCTGGCGTAGAAGGCCCATCGCCCGTTGGACAGCTTCTCGGGGTGGGCGCAGTCAGCCATCGCTTTGACCTTGTCGAATCCCGTTCCAGTGAAGGTGTGTTCCTTCGAGAAGGTCAGGGACGTCCCTGCTGGGCTGGTCCACGTCCCTACCAGCTGCTCCTGCGGAATGTCCGCCGCGTGGATGGCTGCGCCGTACCCGCAAGACGCTGTGAGAACTACCCCAGTTACCGCAAGAACCATCGCCCGCCATCCACGCATGTCCGCAGACCTCTCCCCAGAGATTGGATGTCCGGCCGTATGGCGCGGCTTCGACCGGTGGTCAGCGCGGCGGGGCGGTCAGACGGGCTTCGAGGTAGGCGGTCCAGTCGGTGGAGGCGCGTCGTCGCCAGTGGGCGGCGGTGACGGGGTGGAGGCCGAGCATCGGCCCGAGGACCGCTGGGGGCAGGTCCTGGGCCAGGGCGACGAGGGCGGTGGCGCGGGCGGGCCGATTGGGGATTGGTGGGCGGCCAGACGGCGGCCGATGACGGTGGCGGAGAGATGCTGCCCGGGACGGTCTCCGGGGAACAGCCAGTCCTGGGAGGAGTTCGCCGCCCAGTTGGTCGGCGCCGGCATGTCCCTAAGGTCGGCCAACAGGCTGGCCAAGGACGCGGGCAGGGGGATGGGGGTGAGATCGAGGGTCAGGAAGGTGTCCTCGCCGACGGTGCTTACGGCGTGGGTGGTCAGGGCGGCGATCCGGGTCAGGTGCTGGCCAAATAGCAGGAGCATGGCCCCGGCTCCGCGTACGTCGAGGGGCAGGTCGGTGTCGGTAAGGCACTGGTGGGGTCAGTCCCCGGTTGCGCTTTGCGGTCATGATTCCCCCTGGTGGGCGGATGGTCCGGCGTGCAAGTGGCGCAGCCGCAGCAGTTCGTCGTATGCGGCCACCGACGGCAGCGGCCTGGGGTCGGGCGGCAGCGCGGCCAGCCGGCGCGCGGTCAGCGACGTCACCGTCGCCCCGCCCTCCACCAGACGCGTAGTCCGCTCCTGGGGCGGAGTAGGCGCGGCAGTGTCGGTGTCGGCGGCTTTGCGGGCCTCCAGTGCGACGGCGTCCGCGGTCAGTGCGCCGGCCGCACGGAGACCTGCCCGTAGCGGTCCACCCGCACTGAGGAGACGAACCCGGTCTCGAAGACCTCGTCGGGCAGTGGGACCAGCAGCGGGTGTTCGGCCTGGAAGTACTCCCCCATGGTTTTCGGGCGGAGGCGAATGCGGCGGTCGTTGTCCTGGCGGTCCCACTGCTCGACCGGATTGAGTTCCGCGAGGGTGGCCACTTGCGGGACGGGGACCAGGTGGTTTCTGCGGAACTAGCCGATCTGTCCCTCAACCCCGCCTTTCTCGTGGGCGCCCTCGATGCCTGGGTGGCAGTAGAAACGGGTGATCGAATAGTGCGAACGGAACGCGGTCCATCGCTCGGATTCCACCCTGCGCCGGGTCAGGCCCAGAACCTGGGCGACCGCCGCCCGCAGGTTGTCGTAGCGGATCTTGCCGGAGGGGACGCCGCCGAGCGTGTTCAGCGCGTGGACGTGGCCTTCGAGGAAGGCCTCTTGCCCGCAGGACGCGAAAATCTTGTGGACGGCCCGGCCCGAATACGAGAGCCGTAGGGAGAACAGGAAGCACTTCGTCAGGGTGCCGGCCAGGTTGATCCACACGTCCCCGAAATCGACCTCCGCCTCATCGCCCCGGCGGTGGGTCTGTGGGATGAACGAGGCCGGGGGCCCGCGGCCCTCCTCGACCCGGATCTCCCGGCGCCGGTCGTAGACGTAGTCGCGGACCATCGCGTACGACACTTCCTCCGCCCCATACTCGTCCAGCAGCCGGTGGAAGATCCGCGTGAGCGTGTGCCGCTGCTTGCGCGGAGCGTCCAGATCCGCCCGCAGCATCCCGTCGATGGCCAGCTTGTACGGATCCAGACGCGATCCCCGCGGGCGTCCCGGAGGCAGCACCCCCGCCGCCAGCCGCTCTCTCCCTCCGTATACTCCCGGTGTTCCGGGGGGGGGCCGGTCCGTACGTGACCGCCGTCGGCTCTCGCGAGCCGGCCCCCGCTGTCTGGCAAGGCTCGGCAGGTGGGCCAGTTACGGGCGGACGAGGACAGGTGGAGAGGATCACGCACGTGGGCTTGGCAAAGGACCTCAGCCGTCCGCATCGGCCCGACGCGTCGGGCCCCGTTCGGCGCCCGCGGATCGGCGGGAGCGACGGCGTCCCGCGGTCGCTCCGTCCGCCCGTGGCCCGCCGTACGCGCGCCGCTCGCCGTACGCGCGCCGCCGCAGGTGGTGGCGGACGGGTACCCGCCGGGGTCCTGCGGTCGGTCGGGCTTCCGGCGACCGCGCCGAAGCGCGTCACGGCCGGCCGGGTGGTACCGCCGGTGTCCACGCCGGCGCGGCAGCCTTGAGCACGGGCACCGTGGGGTCCGCGTCGTCGTCCGGGGGTGGTGCCGACGCGTGGCGGGTCGAGGTCGATGCGGCGCCGGGCCGCCGGGTCGTGGCCGGGGTGATCGGCAAGGCCCGGGAGCACGCGCACGCCGCCGTACAAGTACTGGCGTGCGGGTCCGGCAGAGTGCTGCTGAGCGACGGGCGGGACGAACTGCCCGTACGAGCCGCCGTCATCCCCGCCGGGCACGCGCATCGCGTGCGTCCGGCCCCGGGGCCGGCGCCGATGGGGGTGATGGTCTACCTCGACGCGGACACCACCGCCGGACGCGCCCTGCACGACGCAGCGGCCCGTGGCGGGGTGGCCTGCTGGGCCGCCGCGGCGTCTGTGTTCGCCGAGGCCGACCCGCCGCCCGTCGCCGTGTCCGCGGCGGGCGTGCTGCGGGCGCTGGACCGGCTCGGCGCCGCCGCTC
Source organism: Streptomyces sp. MB09-01 (assembly GCF_033794505.1). Classification (NCBI taxonomy): domain Bacteria; kingdom Bacillati; phylum Actinomycetota; class Actinomycetes; order Kitasatosporales; family Streptomycetaceae; genus Streptomyces; species Streptomyces sp. MB09-01. The sequence goes on from NZ_JARAYQ010000125.1 coordinate 7,421, forward strand.
CCGGGCAGCCCCGGCATCCGGCCCTCGCGGCGGCGCTGGCGGCGCTGCCGGGCGCGGTGGCGGACGGACCGGTGCGGGTGGGCGAGGTCGCCGCCCGGGCCGGGGTGTCCGCGAGCCGGCTGGGACACCTGTTCGCCGAGCAGTTGGGCTGGTCGTTCCCGGCGGCGGTGCGGTGGGCGCGGCTGCACGCCGCGATCGTCTCGGTGCGTGGTGGGGCGAACGCCACCGAGGCCGCGCACGCCGCCGGGTTCTCGGACAGCGCCCACCTGACCCGCGTGTGCAAGGCCATGTTCGGCATCACCCCCTCCCAGGCCCTGGCCGCCGCCCACTGGACGCCGGCGGCCGGCCCGGGTACGCGGCGGGACCGGTAGCGGATCCGTTCAAGCCCGCCGGACACCGCGGCCGCGAGGCTGCCGGTATGCCTACAACGACCGGCGCGGCGCCCGCTGTCGCCCTCGCTCGATTCCTGGTCCGGTACGCGTACGTGCCCTTCATGCTGCTCGGCGTCAACGGTGCCGCCATCTGGCTGGTGAGCGCCGGAGCCCCGAAACTGTGGCTGCTGGTGCTGTTGGCGTTCGCGGTGGGCTGCTCGTTCGCCGCCGAACGCGTGCTCCCGTACCTGCCCGCGTGGAACATCCCGCGCGGGGACGGCCGCCGCGACACCGTCCACGCGTTCGTCAACGAGGTGTTCACCCTTGCCGGACTCGCCGTCGTGCCCGCGGCCGCCGCGCTCGCGCCGGCCCCGCGAGCGTGGCCGGACAGCTGGCCGCTGTGGTGCCAGGTGCTGCTCGCCGTCGCCGTCGCCGACCTCGGCATCACCCTCGTACACCGCGCCAGCCACCACGTCGGCTGGCTGTGGCGGCTGCACGCCGTCCACCACAGCGTCACGCGCTTCTACGGCTTCAACGGTCTGATGAAGCACCCCCTCCACCAGAGCCTCGAAACCCTCGGGGGCGTCACCCCGCTGCTGCTGCTGGGCATGCCCCTCGACGTCGCCTCCGTCCTGGCCTTCGCCGTCGCCGTCCAGCTACTGCTCCAGCACTCCAACGCCGATTACCGCACCGGCCCGCTCACCAAGGTCCTCGCCCTCAACCAGGGCCACCGGTTCCACCACCTGAAATGGGCCGGCATCGGAGACGTCAACTTCGGCCTGTTCACCCTCGTCTGGGACCACGCCATGCGCACCTACACCTACGACCCGGACCGGCGGTTCACTTCCGAAGACCTGGGCATGGCCGCCAAACCCGACTACCCGGCCTCCTACCTCGCCCAGCTGGCCGAACCGTTCCGGCCCGGTCCTTGATCACGGCATGTGGCCACCGCCACCCCCCACGCACCCCATGACCGGCCGGCCCGCATCCGGGCCCGGTCGTGACGGGATCGACGAAGACAGGAGGACCATGACCACCACCGACCCCGCCCAGGCAAGGGAGCGGTCCGCACCACCGCCCGGTGCCGATTCCGCGGCGGAAGAGAGCACGGCGGCGCTGCTGCGCCCCTATTACCCGGGTTTCGCCGCCGTGGTGACGCTGCAGGTCATAGGTGCCCTCGCCGGTCTGATGCCGCTGCTGGCGGTCGTCGAGCTGGGGCGCACGCTGCTGGCGCCCGGCCCGGCCGATGCCGGCCATGTACGGATCATCGTGATCGAGGGCGCCGCGGGCCTGTTCCTCCGGCTCCTGTTCACGGCCGCTTCCTCAGGGCTCGGACACGTCTTGGATGGCCGGGTGCAACTGACGCTCCGTCGGCGACTGGCCGCGCGGCTCGGGCGGGTACCGATCGGCTGGTTCTCCCGGCGCCGGACCGGTGAGCTGGCGAAGGTGGTGGGGGACGACGTCAGCGCGGTGCACCCGTTCATCGCCCACACCCCCGGCGAGCTGGTTTCCGCCTTCGTGGTTCCTCTGGCGTCGCTGGTCTACCTGTTCACCGTCGACTGGCGGCTCACACTGATCACGCTGATACCGGTCGTGCTGGCAGTGGCGCTGGTCCCCCTGATGATGACCCCGGCCCGGCTGCGCGAGCAGGAGGAGTTCGACGCGGCCATGGGACGGATCTCGAGTTCCGTCGTCGAGTTCGTCCAGGGCATCGCGGTGGTCAAAGCGTTCGGCGCGTCGGGGCGCGCCCACCGTAGGTTCCTCACGGCCGTGGACGATTTCGTCGGCAGCTTCTTCGGGATGGTGCGCGGGCTCGCCGGCATCGCCGCGGGGATGCAGGTGGCGCTGTCGCCGCCGTTCGTACTGTTGGTCGTCCTGATCGGCGGTACGGCTCTGATCACCACCGGTGGCATGGCTCCGGCCGACCTGCTGCCCTTCCTGCTCCTCGGACTGGGCCTGACCGCTCCGGTGGCGGCCCTCGGCCACGGGTTCGACGACGTGCAGGCCGCCCGCCGCGCCGTCGGCCGGATCCGGGAGGTGCTCGCGGTGCGGCCGCTGCCGGAGCCCGCGCACCCGGCGGCACCGCGGGGTCACCGGGTGGAACTACGTGGCGTCCGCTTCGGCTACGAAGCCGATCACGAGGTCCTGCGCGGGGTCGACCTGGTGCTCGAACCGGGAACGACCACCGCGATCGTGGGGCCGTCGGGAAGCGGGAAGTCCACCCTGGTCCAGCTGTTGCCGCGGCACTTCGAACCGACCCACGGTTCGGTGACCCTGGGCGGTGTGGACCTGCGCGAGCTCGGCAGCCGGGAGCTCTACCGGAAGGTCTCCTTCGTCTTCCAGGACGTCCGCCTGCTGCGTGCGTCGGTCGCGGACAACATCGCGCTGGCGGTACCGCACGCCGACCTCGACGACGTGATGCGCGCCGCCCGGCTGGCGAACCTCCACGATCGCATCCTGGAACTGCCCCGCGGCTACCGGTCGGTGATCGGTGAGGACGCCGGTCTGTCGGGTGGCGAGGCGCAGCGGATCGCGCTCGCCCGCGCACTGCTCGCCGACGCGCCCGTCCTCGTGCTCGACGAAGCGACCGCCTTCGCGGACCCGCAGACCGAGCAGGCGGTGCGCCGCGCACTGGCCACGCTGGAGGGTGACCGGACCGTCCTGGTCATCGCCCACCGCCTGGAGACGATCGCCGACGCCGACACCGTCGTGATGCTGGACGGAGGACTGATCGTCGAACAGGGCAGACCCGCCGAACTGCTGGCACGGCCCGGGAAGTTCGCCGCGTTCCGGCAATCCCGGCGTACGACGGAAGACGACCCGGCCACGACCCTGGCTGACGTACCGCAAGGAGACGAGCTCCGATGATCCGCATGCTGCTGCGCGTGCTGGGCCGCGAATACGCCCGGCCGGTGCGTCGCACCGTGGCCCTGATGACCACGACCGCGGTGGTCGAGGGCCTGTCCTACGCCCTGCTGGTTCCCGTGCTGCGGGCCCTTTTCGGCAGCACGCCCGAAGACGCCCGGCTCTGGCTGACCGCGTTCGGGGGCGCGGTCGCGGGCTACGCGGTACTGCGTTACGCCGGCGACCGGTCCGGTTTCCATGCCGGGACCACGCTGTTGCGCGGCACGTACCACCGTCTCGGCGATCATCTGGCCCGGCTGCCCCTCGGCTGGTACGACGCGGGCCGCCTCGGAGAGCTGTCCGTGCTGGCCGGCCGCGGCGTCCTCCAGGCGATGAGCGTGATCGCGCACCTGCTGGCCCCGTTCATCTCCGCCTGCGTGACCCCCCTGACGATCGTCGTCGTGATGCTGGCCTTCAACTGGCAGATCGGTCTGGCCGCGGCGGCCGCCGTACCGATCGTGGCGGCGATCCAGGTCCGGACCGGCCGCTCGACGGCCGCCGCCGACGCCGAGCGGCACGACCGCGACCACGAGGCCACCGGGCGGGTCATCGAATACCTCCAGGCCCAGCCGGTGCTGCGCGCCGGAGGCCGGACCGTCGAACGCTTCAGGCTGCTCGACGACTCGCTGCGGGAAGTCGAGCGCGCGTCCCGGCGCTCCACGCTGTCGGCGCTGCCCGGCGTGGTGGGTTCGACGCTCGCGGTGCAGATGACGTTCACCGTCGTGCTGGCCCTGGGCGCCTATCTCGCGCTCGGCGGGGACATCGGTGCGGCGGAGGTCCTGTCGATCCTGGTGCTGGCCGCCCGCTGCGCGGATCCGCTGCTGTCCCTGTCGGACATCGGCGGCCAGATCCGCGGCGCGCGCTACGAACTGGCGCGACTCGAAGCGGTGTTGCGTACCGAGCCACTGCCGGAAGCTCCCGAACCGGTCCAGCCGGTACGGCACGACGTGGAGTTCGAGTCCGTCTCCTTCCGGCGCGGCGAGCGCACGGTGATCGACGGCCTGTCGTTGTCCTTGCCGCAGGGACAGCGGCTGGCCGTGGTCGGGCCCTCGGGTTCCGGCAAGAGCACGTTCCTGCAGTTGCTCGCGCGGTTCTACGACGTGGACGCGGGCGCCGTGCGCGTGGGCGGTGTGGACGTACGTGCCGTCGACCCACGGGTGTTGATGGAGCAGTTCGCCATCGTCTTCCAGGACGTCTACCTCTTCGACGGCACGATCGAGGAGAACGTGCGTCTGGGCCGCCCCGACGCCGACGAGGCCGAGGTACGGGCGGCGGCGACGGCGGCCCGGTTGGACGAGGTGATCGAGCGCCTGCCCGGTGGATGGTCCACGCGTGTCGGCGAGGGCGGGGCGCTGCTCTCGGGTGGTGAACGCCAGCGCGTGTCGATCGCGCGGGCACTGCTGAAAGACGCGCCCGTGGTGCTGTTGGACGAGGTGACCTCGGCACTGGACCCGGTGAACGAGGCGGCCGTCCACGCGGGCATCGAACGCCTGATGGCCGGCCGCACGGTGGTGATGGTCGCGCACCGGATGCGCACCGTCCGACGCGCCGATCGCGTCGTCTTCCTGGACGGCGGCCGGATCGTGGAGGAAGGCAGCCACGACGAACTGCTGCGCCTCGGCGGCCGCTACGCCGCTTTCTGGGACGTCTCCCTGACCCCGGGCGGCGCGTGACGAGCCGGGCCACGGCGGTCGGACCGTGCCGACGGCCGTGCCGGAGCAGGTCCGTCGGCCCCGTCCGGGGTGGAAGGCGCTGACCGTGCTCAAGCGGGCCACCGCCCTGTACGCGGTCCCGCCGCCCGGCCCCAACTGCCCGGACTCCGACGCCATCAGCGCGCCGTCCACGACCTCCTGCGAGGGCCAGCCCGTGACGCCAGGCAGCAGGCCGCCCAGCGGGCCGCCCACCAGCTCCACGTCGGCGCGGTCGGGCCGCGGGCCCGGGCCTGGTTCGTCCGGCTCCGCCCGTACGGCACCTACCGGGTCCGGAACGGACCGCGGACGGCAGCCGCCTGCTGCCGGTGCGCGGGCTCGGCCGGCTCGGTGGGCAGGGTCTGAGCCGCCGTCCGAGCCGCTCGCCTCTCGGGCGGGGCTTCAAAAGCACTGCGTCCGCTACTCGACTGTTTCTCCTCGGCTCGGCGAGTTCGGCCTTCTCGCAGTGACGCGGCTTCCGTGCGGGGCGGCGTCCCGGCCTCCCCCGAGCTCATAAGCGGTCCTTGCGCGAGCCTGATCAATCACGAGCTGCCCGACCCCCGCCTGTCGCCGGGCTCTCGAACTCGTTTCTCACTCAAAAGGAGGGCGGACCCCCTTCTGAGACTTGTATTGCGCGAAGAAGCCAGGCACATGACGGGACCTCAGCGGTGCTCCTTAGCCGGCCGGCGGACGCCGACGCCGTCGAACAGCACGCCCGTCCGAAGTGCGGCGTACCGCGACCGGGCGCGGACGGGGGCCGGCCGCTGTTCGCCGTCATGAACCAGGCCAAGACGCGCTCGTGCCAGACGCTGGGGCTGTGCCAGGTGTGCGCCAAGCCGGCTGGCCGCACCACGGCAGGCACCCTGTGGCTTCTCACGCCAAGGCCTACGAGGTGGCCCTGGAGATCGGCTTCGCCCAGTCGCCGATCTGCCTGCCCTGCGCACTGATCTCCATCCACCTGTGCCCCATGAGCATCGGAGATCGTCAGCGTCAGCCGCGAGGCCGCCGCAGCGGTCCGGGCGGCCGCGTCGTGCTGATGGTGTCCCGCCGCGTGGCGCAGGCGGTGCGCAACTCGGCGGGGGTCCGGTACAGCACGCACCGGCGTAGCGGCCCTTCGGGCACGCTCGGGTCCTCGAAGTCGTCGGCCGGGTCCCGGGTCATACCGATCCGGCGCATCACCGCCTGGGAACGAAGGTTTTTTACGGTCGTCGACGCCACCACCTCCGGGAGCCCGAGGACCTCGAAGGCGAAGTCAAGGCATGCCAGGGCGGCCTCGGTCGCGTAACCGTGGCCCCACGCCGAACGCCTCAACCGCCATCCGATGTCCACCCCCGTGAAGGGCATGTCCTCGTCCACCTCGTCCAAGCCGACGCGGCCGACGAACTCACCGGTCTTCCTCGCTTCCAGCGCCCACCACCCGAACCCTCGGTCGTCGAACTCGGCCTGCATGGCTGCCACCGTGGCATCGCTTTGCTCCCGCGTCAGCAGTTCTCCCAGGTGTTCTCGGACTTCGGAATCGGCGTTCATCGCCGCCCACGGTTCAAGGTCGCACTCCCGCCACCGGCGGAGCAGGAGACGATCGGTGCGCAGTTCAGGCATGCCCCACAGCTAACGCGATCAGGAGCCGGGTGGCGATCGCTTACACCGAGCCGTGCGTTCCTGGCCCATGCCAGACCCTCTGCGTAGATCCTCACGGCCTGCACCACCTGCCGGGACGCCGTCGCCGTAATGCCGAAGCACTCGACCTGCCACAAGATCAATGATCGGAGTGCTCGTGCTCGAAGTCCTGCACGGGGTTCGTTACCAAGCGGCTCAGTCGGTAGGTGGTCGGCAGCCCCAGACGCCCGCACAGCGTGTCGATCCGGATCATCGAATCGTCGACTCCCGCCTCGTGAAGACGGCGCAACCGCGTACGCATCTCCGCCTGGTCCGGAGTCTCAACGACCACTTCCCACTGCCCCGCGTCCGGCGCGGTGCGCGCAGCAAGCCGGTGTCACGCGTCCTCCTGCCGCCGCCTTCTCTTCCCCTGTCCTGGCACCTGCCCAGAATCACCGGCCGGCGCCAGAACGGCAAGGTGTTCTAGAAGGGGGTGGACATCCCCCGGTCTCGACTTGGCGAAAAGTTCCATCAGGTCCTCCTTTCCCCGCACACGTACGGTCCGGCCAGGGCCCGGGCGCAGGTCGGCCATAGGGACGGTCAAAGGCCCGGGGCGAGGCGAGGCGCGTCGCTCATGACGGCCAGTGCTGCCTCCACGTCGCTCAGCGGCCTGCGGGCACCGGCGCGCCGACCGTGATCCGCTCGTAGGCGTCCGCCCAGCGCTGCACCAGTTGTGGCCCGAGCCCGCAGGCGCTCAGGAAGGCGGCGCACTGCTGGCGGCTGGCTGGCAGCGCCTGCCGGCTGACGATCCGCGCCGCCGTGCTGACCGGCAGCAGGTGCGCCCCGCCCGCCAGCGCCTGCAGGCGGCGCAGCGGCAGCGCCCCCGACATCCCAGCCGACGTCGGCGACGCTGCGGGTGGTAACCCCTCCTCGCTCAACCGGCCCTGCCACCCGCACGGCCCGGTCCGGCCGGGTGGCCGGGGTGGGGTCCTCGCCGTCCACCCCGCAGCCCTGGAGCGACGTCCTCGTGCAGCAGCACCAGGCAGCCGAGGAGCAGTGGCTGGTCGAGGAGGCCGAGCGGGAGAGCCTGCCCCGACGGCAGCCTGCGGGTCACCCAGCACCGGCCCGCCCCCGTCCGGCACCCCCGGACGGGGGCGGAGGTCCGGTTCAACCAGTCCGACCAGTGGCACCCGGCCGCGCTCGGCGACGAGGCGGCGGCCGCGCTGGCCCGGCTGATGCCTCCCGAGCACCAGTCGGTGACCTTCGCCGACGGCGAGCCGATCCCGGCCGAGTACGTGGTGCAGGTGCGCGACCGCGGTCTGGCGGCGGCGGTCGATGTGGACTGGCGGGCCGGTGATGTCATGGTGATCGACAAGATCCTGGTCGGCCACGGCCGCCGGCCGTACACCGGTCCGCGCCGGCTGCTGGTCGCCATGTCGGACTGAGCGACCGGGCCGGCCGGGCGGACCGGTCGGCGGCGCGGGACGCCGGACGACTGCAGGAAGAGATGGAGTGAGGGCGGATGGCGACGGCCGGGGTGAGCGGCGCGATACCGCGGCGGCCGTGGCGGGCGCTTCGGTCGGGCGCGCTGTGGGGCGGCTGCGCGCATCTCGCGGCCGACGGGGCGATCGCCCTGGCGGCCGCGGCCCTCCTGCTCGCGCTGGTGGCGGGAATCGTCCTGCTGCCCGTCGCGTTGTCCGGCGTACCCGTCGTAGTCGCCGCGGGCTGGGCGCTGGGCCGGCTCGCGGCTCTGGAACGCCGCCGCTTCGCCTCGACCTGCCGGGTGGAGATCCCGGCGCCGCCCCGCGTCCGGCGGGTCGGGCCGTTGCTGCCCGCGTTGCGCTCGCTGGCCCGCGACCGCTGCGCGTGGCGGGAGCTCGGGTACTTCGTGGCGCTGATCCCGGTGTCGGTGGTGACCGGGGCGGGGGTCGCGCTGGCCTGGGCCGTGCCGCTCACGCTCGTGGCGCTGCCCGGCTACTACGACCGGCTGCCGCGCGGCCGGGCGGCCCTCGGCCCGGTCTCCGTGGACAGGGTCGGCGAGTCCCTCGTGGTCTCCGTGGCCGCTGTGCTGTTCGGGGTGTTCGTGTCGCCCGTCCTGGTGCGGGCCCTGGTGGCGCTCGACGCGGCGCTCGGGCGGGCCCTGCTGGCGCCGCCCCGGGATCTCGAGCTCACCGAGCGGGTGGTGCAACTGACGTCGAGTCGCGATCTGTTGCTCGCGGCCGTCGAGGCGGAACGCAAGAGGATAGAGCGTGATCTGCACGACGGAGCGCAGCAGCGGCTGGTGGCCGTGGCGATGACGCTGGGCCGGGTGGTCTCCCGTCTGCGCAAGTCGGGTGACGAGGCGACGCGGGAGATCGTGGAGGGCGCCCGCGAGGACGCCCGTGCGGCCATCACGGAGCTGCGGGAACTGGCCCGGGGTCTGCACCCTCCCGTGCTCGGCGACCGGGGCCTGGGCGCAGCGCTCACCGCCGTCGCGGCCCGCGCACCCGTACCGGTCACCGTGGACGTGCAGGCGGAGCCGCGGCCCCCGGCCGCCGTCGAGTCCGCGGCCTACTTCGTGGTGACGGAGGCGCTGACCAACGTCGCCAAGCACGCCGGAGCTTCCCGGGCGTGGGTGGAGATCCGCCGGGACGCCGACCGGCTCCGTGTGATCATCGGTGACGACGGTGCGGGCGGGGCGGATCCGGCCCGCGGCAGTGGGCTGGCCGGGCGGGTCGCGGGGATCGACGGCACGCTGACGGTGACCAGCCCGCCGGGTGGCCCGACTCTTATCGAAGTGGATGTGCAATGCGGGTAGTTATCGCGGAGGATTCCGCCCTGTTGCGGCACGGCATGGTGCTGCTGCTGGGCGAGGAGGGTTTCGAGGTGGCGGCCGCGGTCGGCGACGGTGAGGCCCTTCTGGCCGCCGTGGCGGAACACCGCCCGGACGTCTGCGTCGTCGACGTCAGGATGCCACCGACCTTCGTCGACGAGGGGCTGCGCGCGGCCCTGGTGATCCGCAGCCGCTGGCCGGGGACCGGGGTCCTGGTGCTCTCCCAGTACGTGGAGGAGCGGTACGCCTTCGACCTCGTGGGCGAGAACACCGGCGGGATCGGCTACCTTCTCAAGGACCGTGTCTCCGACGTGGACGACTTCGTCCAGACGCTGGAACGGGTGCGGGCGGGCGAGACGGTGCTCGACCCGGAGGTCGTCAAGCAGTTGCTGACACGCAGCCGCCGGCAGGACCCGCTGACGGCGCTGACGGCCCGGGAGCGCGAAGTACTGGCGCTGATGGCCGAGGGCGAGTCCAACGCGACCATCGCGACGGCCCTGACGATCACGCACAGCGCGGTGGGCAAGCACATCAACAACATCTTCGCGAAGCTGGACCTGCCCAAGGAGGACGGCGGCGGGCACCGGCGCGTCCTCGCCGTCCTGCGCTACCTGGGAGCCTGAGATCCGTACGTCAGCACGTCCGGCGTCGGCACGGGAACGCGGGTGGGCCGTCGGCGGCGGCCTCGCGCTGCTGGTCGTCACCGTGGCCTGCGCCTGCCTGGGCATCGTCGCCCTGCTCGCGGCCCCCCGCGGATTCGAGCAGGAGCTTCAGGCCGATGCCGCGGGCAGTTCCCTGCTGGAGGTCGAGACCGAGGGCACCGCCGTCTCGCTGCGGCCGGGCACCGATTCCGATATACGGGTCGCGGCGACGGGCACGTGGTCGGGCCCCCGGCCCGAGGTATCGGTCGGCGCGGGGGACGGCCGGGTCTCCGTGCGGGCCACGTGCCGCACGGGCTGCTCCCTGCAGCTGGACATCGCAGTCCCGGCGGGGCTGGCCGCCCGGGTCCACGCGGGCTCCGGTGCGATCTCCGCCAGTGGGTTCGCCAGCCCGCTCGATCTGCGGACGGGCACCGGGACCATCGACGTTCGCGGTGCGGCCGGTCCCGTCGGGCTGCGCACCGACTCGGGCACCGCCACCCTCACCGACAGCCGTTCCTCCCGGGTGTCCGTGGAGACCTCCCGGGGCGCGGTACGGGGGGACTTCGCCGAACCACCCATCACTCTCGAGGTGTTCACGGACACCGGCGCGGTCGATCTCTCCCTGCCCGCCGGCACGGAGTACGCCGTCGAGACGCACAGCGACACGGCACCGATGATCTCCCTCCCGGTCAACCGCACGGCCCGGCACGCCGTGACCGTGCGCACCGGCAAGGGCGGAATCCGCATCCACTGAACCCCTGGGGGTGATGCAGGCACCACCCCCACAACTGATCCGCAGTTCATTGTTCCGCGATGGGCCGGAAGGTGTACTTGCCAACATGACCGTTACACGATTCGGTGTCGAACTCCGCTCCGTCGCAAAGACCTACCGTTCCGGACCCGAGCCCGTCGTGGGCCTGGACCGGGTGAGCCTCGGCTTTCCGGTCGGCATCTTCACCGCCATCATGGGGCCGTCCGGTTCCGGCAAGTCGACGCTGCTGCGCTCGGCCGCGGGACTGGAGGCCATCGACAGCGGAACCGTGCTCGTCGGCGGCACCGAGCTGGGCGGTCTGGGCGACCGGGAACTGACCGTGCTGCGCCGCGAGAAGATCGGCTTCGTCTTCCAGTCGTTCAACCTGCTGCCGTCCCTGACGGCCGCTCAGAACGTCGTGCTCCCCCTCAAGCTGTCGGGCCGGCGGCCCAAGAAGTCCGAGGTGCTGGCGGCTCTCGAATCGGTCGGCCTGGCCGACCGGGCCCGGCACCGGCCCGGCGAGCTGTCCGGCGGCCAGCAGCAGCGCGTGGCCATCGCGCGGGCGCTGATCAGCCGCCCCGCGGTCGTCCTGGCCGACGAGCCGACGGGCGCCCTGGACACCAAGAGCGGGCGCGAGGTGCTCGGTCTGCTGCGCGCCCTCGCGGACGACGGCGACCGCGCGGTGGTCATGGTGACGCACGACCCGGTCGCCGCCTCCTACGCGGACAGTGTCGTCTTCCTCACCGACGGCAGGCTCGCCGGCTCCCTCCAGGCCCCGACGGCCGAGCAGGTGGCCGCCCGCATGACCAGCCTGGAGGCCGTCGCATGCTGAGCGTCGCCTTCGCCACCCTGCGCGTGCGCTGGGTGTCCTTCGTCGGCACCTTCGTCGCGCTCGCCTTCGGTGTCGGGCTGATGGCGACGGCGATCCCGGTGATCGCCGCGACCGGCAGCGTCGTGGACTCCGCCCGGCAGCGCTGGTCCGAGGCGCCGGTCGTCGTCGTCCCGAACAGCACGGTCGACGTCGTCGGCACGTCCGGTCAGACCCAGAGCACGGCACTGCCCCAGCAGCCGGGCCTGACCCCGCAACTCGTGGCGGCCGTCGCCGCGACCGGTCGGGTCATCGAGGACCACAGCTTCTACGCCCAGCTCAAGGGCGGGCCCAAGGATCAGGTGGGGCGCGGCTGGTCGGCGTACGAGGCCGGTGGTTACCGCCTGGCGGGCGGCCGGCCGCCCGCCGCGGACGACGAGCTCGTGGTGGGTGGCGGTGACACCGCGCTCATCGGCAAGCAGCTGCGCCTGACGACCGGTACCGGACCGCGCACCGCCACCGTCACTGGTGTCACCGACGAAGTCCCCTTCGAGCACGCGCTGTTCTTCTCGGACGGCGCGGCGGCACGACTCTCCCCCGCCGTCGACGCCCTGGCCGCCTACGGACCGGCCGAAGAGGTGCGCAAGGCCGTGGCCGCGGCCGGCGGCGCCCGCGTCTCCGTCCTGACCGGCATCGAGCGCGCCGTCGCCGACCCCCACCACCTCGTCCTGCTGGCCCAGAAGGACAGCGTGGACACTCCGCTCGGTCTGGCGGCCGGGGTGGCCGGTTTCGTCGCCGTCTTCGTCGTCGCCGGAACCTTCGCGCTGTCGATCGCGCAGCGCCGCCGGGAACTGGCCCTGCTGCGGCTGGTCGGATCCACTCGGCGTCAGCTGCGCCGCGTGATCTGGTGCGAGGCCGTGCTCGTCGGCGTGCTCGCCTCGGCCGCGGGCGCCCTGATGGGCCTGGCCGGTGCCCCGCTGGCCCGGAACTGGCTGGTGGACCACTCCATCGTCACCCCGGACTTCACGGTGCCGGTGCCCTGGTGGTCGCTGCTGAGCGCCGCGGGCATCGGCATGTTCACGGCGCTGGCCGGCGTCATGGTCTCCTCCGTACGGGCGGGTCGGGTCGCCCCCGGCGAGGCGCTGCGGGACGCGGCGGTCGAACGGACCTCCCGGGCCGGGAACCTGGTGCGCTGGGTTCTCGGCGGGCTGGCCCTGGCCGCGGGCGTCGCCGCCGTCTCCGGTACGGCCGCCGTGCAGCCGGAGGCCGGCTCGAACGCCGCCGCGTCGGCCTCCCTGTGCCTGCTGATCGTCGGCGCTTGCGTCACCCTCGCCGGGGTGGTCGCCGGCCCGCTGATCAGGTTCCTGACGGCGCTGCCCACCGCGGCCGCCCGGCGCCGCGACCCCGACGCCGAGGAGGCGGGCGGCGTCGTGTGGACGACCGCCCGGCAGAGCGCGCTGACCGCGTTCCGCCGCACGGCCGCCACCAGCACGCCGGTGGTGATCGTCATCAGCCTCGTCGGCTGCCTGCTGGGGACGATCAACACCATCAACGCCGCCCAGGTCAGCAATGTCCGCCAACAGCTGTCCCGTTCGGACTTCGTCGTCTCGCCGGCCGGTACGCCGGGCCTGAGCCAGGCAGTGGTCCAGCGGGTGCGGTCCGTACCCGGGGTCACGACCCTGGCCACCACGCCCACCATGCTCCTCGCCGACCGCGGCCCCAAGCCCGCGGTCGCCCGGTCGGCGGCCGCCGTCGACGCGGCGGCGCTGGAGTCCCTGTCCGCGCTGAAGGTGTCCGAGGGCTCGCTCTCGGCCCTGGGCCCCGAGTCCGTCGTGGTGAGCAGCGTCTGGCCGGGTTCACCGCACGCCGGTGACACGGTCAAGCTGTGGCTGGCGGACGGCACTCCCAAGGAACTGCGGGTCGCCGCCGTACTGGCACCGGGCAACGACAGCGTGCGGGCGTACGTGGACTCCGCGTACGCGGGCTCCGGCCTGCCGGCCCGGATCACCGTACGGGTGCGGGACGGCGCGGACCGCGCGGCGGCCGCGGCCGCCCTGGAAGCGGCCGTGCACGGTCTGGGGGCCAAGGTGAGCACGCCCGACGAGGTTTCGGCCGCCGCCACCGACGCCAACGCGGAGAGCTCCCGCAACGGCATGCTGATGATTCTCGGCCTGTCGGTCCTGTACGCGCTGCTCGCGCTGGCCAACACCCTCGTGATGACGGTCAGCGACCGTCGCCGCGAGCTGGCGATGCTGCGGCTCGCCGGCGCCACCAAGGGGCAGGTGCTCCGGGCGGTGACGGTGGAGACGCTGATGTGCGTCGCGGCGGGCGCCGTGATCGGCGCGGCCGCCTCGGCCATCAGCATCACCGGCTCGTGGGCGGCGCTGACCCGACTGGTCGGCGAGACCCCGGCGATGGTGCCGTGGCTCCCGCTCGGCGAACTGCTCGCCGTGAGCGCCGCCGTCGCGCTGACGGCGGCCGTGCTCCCCGCGGCCCTGGCCCTCCGTGGCGGCGACGGGCGCAGTCTCCTCGCCGGGATCAGCGGCGAGGCCGGTTGATCCGCCGGTCCCCGATGGGCGACCGGCCCCGCAGCCTCGATGTGGCGGCCCTGCGGGGTGCCGGTGAGTACGTGCACCTCGGGCACGCAGACAAGTTTGTCCAGGGTGCGCAGGTCCGGCCGGCCGGACGTCGTGATGCCGTACGCGAGGACGGAGTGCATCACCGCGACGGAAAGGGCCTGGGCGCGGGTCCACCGCTCCCGCTCCTCCCCCACCGCGGGCAGCGCCAGGCCCGGCATCTGCACCACCCACACCCCGGGGGCGGTGGTCAGCGGTCGGCCTCGCCCTCGGGGCGGCCCATGAACAGGCTTCCCTGCGGGGTCCGCGCGAGTTCCCGCAGGGCCTCGCCGGTCTCGCGTGCCAACCGGTCCGACTGGCCCCGCAAGTGGTCGATGACCTGCCATGTCGCGGGCGCGGTGGAGGAGTCGAGAACGGCGTTCACGGCAGCCTGCAGGGCCACTTCCGCGCCGGCGGCCCGCAGGTGCGCGGGCGTCACCAGGCTGAGTTGGGCCGGCACCTCCGTGCGGGCGGCGTCGCGGCCGGCCTCGGCCAGGAGCGGGATCAAGTCGGCGGCCCCGGCCATGGCGCGGGACTTCTTCACCAGGCGGGAGGGCGGGCCGTAGCGGGCGGCGGCCTGCGGCAGGCCGCCCATGTCCCCCTTGAAGTCGACCGCGAGGACCCAGGCGCCGGCCATGGCCGCTTCGAGGGCGAGCATCGCGCCGGTCAGGCCCTGGCCCCGGCCCGCGCGCCCGATGGCGGCGGACACCGTGGCGTCCCGCCGGTCGGCGGCCGGGGTCATCCGGACCACTCCGGGGGTGGAGCCGGTCAAGAAGCCGATCACCGGGCCGCGGTCGTCGCCCACCCGGGCGCCGCCCCACCACCAGGCCCCGGCCATGGCGGCCGTGTCCCGTACGTGGCCGAGGTCGGGAACATGTTCGGGACGGCGGTCTCGGACGAGCGGGGGAGTTCGATGTGCCCGCTCCCGTCTTTCGATGTGCCCGCTCCGGTCTAGCGGGAGCCGTGGCGCACGTCAAGCCACGGGAATCAGGAACATGACCGGGTGGGGCCGGCGAGGCGAGGCTTACTGGACGTTCCCCTTTCACCCACGAACAGGAGCTTCCTTATGACTCGCCTTTTCCGGACGCCGCGCTTCTTTGCTCTGGCCGCCTCGACCGCCGTTGTCGTGGGAGGCGTACTGGTCCCGACGACCGGCGCCTTCGCCGCCGTCCCTGCGGCATCGCAGACGGCCGTGCCCGTGGCCGATGACCGCACGGCCGCCCCCGACGATCAAGGCGACACCGACAACAGGTCGACCCTCTCCTACTTCGTCCCCGACGGGGAGGGTCTCATCGGGTCCGGCGCGGGCGAGGGCGACTCCAGCCACTCGGCCAACATCCCCGGCTCCGGCGGAGTCTTCGAGTCCGGCGCGGGCCGGGACGAATCCAGCGACTGGTTCAACCCCACCGGCTGGGGCTCCATCTTCGACAAGGTGCCCGGCCAGGAGGACAGCGCCGACTCGAGCGTCCCCATCGGAGAGCCCGAACATCCGTGGGTCTGTGTGAAGGCGCCCTGCGGCCCCCCGACGAGCTGACCCTCGCCGTCGGGTGATGCCGACACGACGCATTGCCGCAGAACGGGGCCGCCACCGCATCCGGTGTCGGCCCCGCGTCGCGGCTTGGGCACGCATGCGTCGGTGCCCCCTGGCCGGACCCGCACTGTGCACCGTACGGACGGCCGGGGCAGACCGAGCCGTACGGTGTGCCCCGCACGGCCCGGTACGCGCCGCCCCGGACCCCGCCCGACGTCGCAGTGGGTGATCCCGAAGGCACTCGTGTCGGGGGCGACCGGCCACCCCGCTCTGATAGGAATGGCCTCGTGCTCACGCCCCGCCGTCTCCTGCAGGCCCTTGCCTGCCTCGCCGTCGTCCTGCCCTGACAGCTTGTGGCGCCCCCGGGACAAGCCCTGCCGGCAGCGCCAAGACCCGTCCCCCGTCC
>NZ_JARAYQ010000126.1:0-23477 GCF_033794505.1 Streptomyces sp. MB09-01
ACCCCGACCCGGGGTCCGGGCTCGCTCCCGCAGTCGGCTGCGGTCTGTTGCGGTCGGCCGCGGTCGGGCGGACGGAGCCGTAGCGCAGGGGTCGACGCGCGCGGTCTCCAAAACCGCGAGGACGCCGGTTCGAATCCGGTCGGCTCCGTCCGCCCGACCGCGGCCGACCGCAACAGACCGCAGCCGACTGCGGGAGCGAGCCCGGACCCCGGGTCGGGGTCGCGGGCCGGGACCGGTACGCCGCCTCCTCGCGGCTGTGCCCTGTACTCGGAACGCGGGATTCGAAGACGTGCCGGGGCGCCCGTCCCCCCGGGCCGATGCCGTGGCGCGCGTCGGCTCCGGTCCGTCGCCCGTGCACGGGCACACTGGGGACATGAACGTGAGCGGCGACCTTCTGGCCCGGGCGCGCGTGGCGACCCGGCTTCCCGCCCAGGATCTGGACCGGGCCCGGCGTTTCTACGCCGAGCGGCTCGGTCTGGAGCCTGTCGACGAGCGGCCCGGCGGCCTTCTGTACCGGTGTGGGGGCACGGAGTTCGTGCTGTTCCGCTCTACGGGGTCCTCGCCCGGCACGTTCACGCAGATGGCGTTCGAGGTCGACGACCTCACCCGTGTGGTCGTCGAGCTCAAGCGGCACGGTGTGGTGTTCGAGGACGTCGACGTGCCCGGGTTCAAGACGAAGGACTCGATCGCCGAGATCGACGGGAACTACCCGAGCAAGGGCGCCCGGGGTGAGCGCGGCGCCTGGTTCCGTGACAGCGAGGGCAACCTGCTGGGCGTCGGCGAACCGGTCGTCTGAAGGTTTGCGCCCACAGCCGTGGACCCGGAGGACGGCAGGTGGCCGGTGGCCGGATCGATTGTCACAGGGCCGTGGCAGAGAGCGCGGCCATGGACATCGACACGTTCTGGGAGATCATCGAATCTGCGGTCCGAGGCAGCGGAAGCAGGCGTGCTGTTCGACGAAGTCCTCGTCGGGCAGCTCGCCGGCCGACCGCGGCAGGAGATCCTGGAGTACGCGGAACGCTTTGACGCACTGCATGACGCCCTGTACCGGTGGGACGTGTGGGCGGCGGCCTACCTCATCGGGGACGGATGCTCCGACGACAGCTTCATCGACTTCCGCGCCGGTGTGATCGCCTCGGGACGTGACTGGTACCGGCGCGTGGACACGGCCCCGGACAGCCTGGCCGCGCATCCTGGTGCGATCCGGACGGCCGGGCTCGGGGACCCTTCCGAGGAGTTGTTCTACGAGGACGTGAACTATGCGGCCAGTTCCGCGTTCGAACGGATCACCGGCGATGCGGATGCCTTCTACGAAGCCTGGCGCGACTTCCGTGGGACGGATGCGCAGGGCGGCAACGAGGTGAACATGGGCGAGGATTTCGACTTCGACGACGGGGAAATGAGGCGACGGCTTCCCCGTCTGGCCGCCCTGTTCCTCGGCACTCACCGGTGAGTTGCCACCTGCGCCTGATGCTTGCGGCGGGTGGACCTCAGCTCCTGACGGCCTCCGCGATCCGCACGGCGGCCTCGGCCGGAGTGAGGTGCGTGGTGTCGACGACCTCGGCCTCGCGGTGCAGCCACGTGCGGGCCGCCTCGGCGTAGGGCTCGAGGTATCGGAGACGGAACGGGGAGGGGCCGAGAAGAGTGTCTCCCTCGATGCGCCCGCGGAGGGTGTCCTGGTCAGCGTGGAGGACGAAGTGCCGTACGGGGATGGCGTGCTGGGCGAGGCCCGCGCTGATTTCCCGCCAGTACTCCTCGACCAGGACGGTCATGGGCATCACCAGCGTGCCGCCGGTGTAGTCGAGTACGCGTCGGGCGGTCTCGACGACGAGCGGCCGCCACGGCGGCCAGTGCTGGAAGTTGTCCGTCCCGGGCAGCCCCGGCGTGATGTCCATGAGCGTCTCGCCGACCTTCTCGGCATCGAACACCCGTGAATCCGGGATCAGTGGCTGCACGAGTCCACTGGTCGTCGTCTTGCCAGCGCCGTGGGTTCCGTTGAGCCATACGATCATGGGGTCCGATGCTAGCGCCGTACGCAGGAACGGGGCACGGGGCACGGCGGACATCCGGTTCGACTTCGGCGTTTCCGAGCACGGGGTCACCATCAAGGTCGGGTGTCACCCGTCCCGAGAAGTCGCAGTGGCGGGAAAGGGATCATCGCCGCCCTCGCCCGCGCGCAAGATCCCTATGCTGGCGGCATGCTCGACATACCTCTTTCAGCACTGGAAGTCGCGATGGTCCAGACGGGCACCCGCGCCGTGGAGACCCTGCGGGACACCGCGGCCTTCGCGCAGGGGGTGGAACGACTGGGCTACCACCGGATCTGGTACGCGGAACACCACCACTCCCCCGCGATCGGCGCGTTCCCGCCCGTGGTGCTGACAGCGCACGCTGCCGCTTCGACCTCGGCCATCCGGCTCGGCTCGGGCGGCGTGCTGGCTCCCAACCACGCTCCCATCACCGTGGCAGAGCAGTTCGGGACGCTGGCCGCCCTCCACGAGGACCGCATCGACCTGGGCATCGGTCGCGGTCCCGGCACCTTCGACGAGGCGACCGCACGGGCCCTTCGCCGCGGAGCCGGGGCGGCGACCGATGCCCAGTACCGCGACGACGTCACGGCGATCCTGTCGTTCCTGGTCGACGAGGTCGCGCTCGGCCCGCTGCCGGAGCCATGGCTGCTGGCCTCCAGCCCCGCAGGAGCCGCCCTCGCCGCCGCCCTCGGCCTCCCCGTCGCGATCGCCCACCACATCCGGCCGGACAACACCCTTGCCGCTCTGGAGTGTTACCGGACCCGATTCACCCCCTCCCGTTGGTGCGACCGGCCCCGGGTGCTGCTGTGCGTCGAGGCGGTGTGCGCCGAGACCGAAGAGGAAGCCGCTTGGCGGGCAGGACCGATGAACGTGATCAAAGCCGGGCTCCTCAAGGGACTGAGCCAGACTCCCTTCCCCACGCCCGAGCAGGCGGCCGCCCATCCGTTCACGGCGGAGGAGCGGCAGGCGCTCGCGGGGTTCCGTGCGCAGCAGGCCGTCGGGACGCCGGAGAACGTCGTGAACCAGTTGGCGCACCTGGCCGGTGAGACCGGAGCGGACGAACTGATGCTGACCACACCCGTCTACGACCTCCGCGACCGCCTCCGCTCCTACGAGCTCATCAGGAAGCACTCCGGGGCCTCCGCGACCGTGCCCTAGGAACACCGCCGGGTCGGTGACCGGTCGGGATCGATCCGCTTCCCCGCCCCGGAGGGCAGCGTCCTGCCGCGCCACCGGGCAGCGGGCGGCGAGGTCGCCGGTCAGAGCATGCGTACGTCGGCGGCGGGGAGTTCGGCCCACCAGTGGTGGTAGCGGTTGTAGAGCGCCGTTTCGCGGTCGTCGAGGAGGGCTCTCAGGGAGTGGGCTTCTGCGGCGAGGCCGTCCCAGGTGGCGGGTGACAGGGGGTGGAAGGCCGTGGCCTCGATGCCGCCCTGGAGCGGGCGCCACACGCCGGCTACGTGGCCGTCCACCAGCAGGGTGGGCAGTACGTCGCCGTTGCGGCGGATCACCAGGGGGCGGTAGGCCGGGGGTATCACGCGGCTGCGGTCGGCGTAGGCCAGCAGGATGCTGTCCCACATGGCCATGAGCCGGGGAGGGGCGGGGGTTTCGGCGGGCGGCCGCAAGGCGCCCGGGAGGTCGAACAGGGTGCCGCCGTCCGGGCCCTGGAGCTGCTCGACCACCGCGTCCAGGGCGCGGAGCGCCGCGCGGGCGTCCGCCCGCCGCACCAGGGCGAACTGCGCCACGTCCGCGACGGATGCGGGTCCGAATCCCGCCAGATAGCGCAGGATCAGGGTCTGCAGCGCTTCCGACTCCTTCGTTCGGTCCCCGGAAACCGGCGCTGGAGCCGCAACGGGCACGGGCACGGGTCCGGTGCCGGCCGCGATGAAGGACGGGCGGTGGCCGAAGGACCACGGCGCATCCGTCGGAGCGTGGTGCAGGGGCGCGTACGCCTTCAGCCCCCACCACGCCCCGTCCCTCCGCTCGGCGCCGAGCCGCTCCGAGGTCCATGCCTGCATCTCTGCCGAGGTCCGCGGCCGGCTGGCGAAGGCCAGCAGGTCCGGCAGCAGTTCTCCGGCGTCGGCGGGGGTCAGCCCGGCGACGGCGAAGCGGGCGCCGAGTCGGGAGGCGTACAGCGTGGGCTCCATCGCCGTACGGAAGACCGGGTAGTCCTCGGCGTGCACGGCGTGCAGGGTGATCCGCATCAGGGTCGCCTTGACCACCGACCGCCCGGTGAAGGCCGCGTCGAGGGCGGCCGGAGCGAAGCCGGCGAGCCGGTTCCACAGGGCGAGGTACGGCGAGGCCGGGTGCTGCGCCTGGAGGGCGACCACGCGCCGCACCCCTTCGGGCACGGTCAATTGCTCGCGGTCGAGCAGCAACTGGCGGCCGAGGGTTGCCCGGTTGAGTTCACGCGCGGTGATCGTCACAGTACAGGATTGTGCCCTGTGCCGCTCCCCCGCCGACGCCCGGCCCCGGTCCCCCGGTCGATGACGGCGGGGGCTTCGCCCTCGGCCGGTGTGCCGAGTGGCGGTCGGCCGGATCCTCGGTTGCCGCGGCCGGACTGCGGGACGTGACGGGGCGTTCCACAATGGGACGAGGGCATGCGTGCGGTCATCGGCGGTGTCCTGGCGGTGTCGGCTGCGAGGAACGCCCTCATGCGCGCTGAGTCCTCGGCGGCCACGCGGAGGACGGGGGCCTTCGTTGCCGTCGCCGTCGCGCTGTTCTGCATCCAGCTCGACTTCTTCGCCCTCAACCTCGCACTCCCCGGTATCACGGCGGAGCTCGGCGTCACGGTCTCGGCCGCGCAGTGGACCCTGTCCGCCTACATGCTCGCCATCGGCTGCTTCTTCATCGTCGGCGGCCGGGTGGGGGACCTCTTCGGACGGCGGGGCACCCTGCTGGCCGGGACCGCCCTGTTCACGGCCGGTTCCGTGGGCTGCGCGCTGGCTCCCGGTCTTGGCTGGCTGGTGGCGGCCCGGATCGTGCAGGGGGTGGGCGCGGCGTTCGTCTTCCCGGTGTGGGTGTCCGTGATCACCAATACGTTTCCCGAGGAGCGCCGCGCCAGGGCCCTGGGCGCCGTGTTCGGCATCGCCAACATCGGGACCGCGCTCGGGCCGTTCGTGGGCGGCGGGTTCACCGAGGGCCCGGGCTGGCGGTGGATCTTCTGGCTGATGGCGCCGCTGAGCCTTCTGTCCCTGCTCGTCGCTCTCGCGTACGTGCCGGATTCGCGCGATGCGTCGGCGCCCCGCGAGCTGGATCTCCTGGGCTGCGCGCTGGTCGTGTGTGCGCTGGCCGCCCTCACGCTGGCCGTGGAGCGCGGGGACGCCTGGGGCTGGGCGAGTGCCCGTACCCTCGGCTTCTTCGCGGTGGCGGTGGTCGCCGGCGCCCTGTTCTTGGTGCGGGAGCGGCTGGCCCGGCATCCGCTGATCGATCTGCGGCTGTTCTGCAATGTGCCGTACGTCCTGGTGACCGGGATGGGCTCGCTCTCCAACATGGGCTACGGCGTCACCGTCTTCCTCGCCACGCTCTACCTCCAGGGCGTGCGCGGGCTCTCGCCCCTCCTGGCCGGCACGGTGTTCCTGGCCCCGGCCCTGCTGGTGGCCCTCAGCGGCCCGCTCGGGGCGCGTTTGGGCCGGCACATGCGGCCGACCGCGGTGATGGCGCTCGCCGGGGCCGTCGCGGGCACGGGCATGTACGCGCTGGCCCAGGTCAGCGCCTGGTGGCTGTACGTGCCGGTGTTCGCGTGGTGCGGCCTGGGCCTGGGGCTGGGCTGGACCTTCTCCAGCGTGGCGACGCAGCAGGTCGTCGCGCCTGCCAGGGCCGGAGAGGCATCGGGGGTGCTGCTGACGTGCCTGGTCACGCTGGGCGCGATCGCCCTGGCACCGGAACGGCGGCCGCGATCTCGGCGATGACGCCTGAGCGGCCGCCCGAGGAGGCCTACGACGTGATCCTGCAGCTGGGCGGGGTGGTCATCCTCGCGACGGCGGTGGCCGTCATGGCCGTACGCCAGCGGCTCGTGCTGCTCGGCAGGATCGCGCCGCTGTCGATGCGGGCCCGCGATGACGCCGGCCGGGAACCGGGCCGACGGCCCTGACTCCCGCCGCACGGTCGACCCCGCCGCCGCACGGTCGACCGCGCCGCCGGACCGTCGACCGCACCGCGGGGCGGTTCTCAGGGCTGGCGGCGGTTCTCAGGGCCGTACCCCCGACGGCGCCTCAGGAGGCACGGCGCCGGAGCATCGACGTCAGGCGGACGGCGAAGTGGATCGCGGCCGCGGCAGCGACGATGTCCAGGACGTCGGCCGCCATCAGCAGCACCGTGGCGTCCCGCAGGTCCGCAATCGCCTCGGCGCGGCCGTACGTCCACACGGTGTACTGGTTGAACGCTCCCGAGCCGGTGAACAGCCCCCACCACAGGCCCACCGGCCAGAACGCGGCCTTGGCCGGCTGTCCCGGGGCCGGAGCCGGTACGCAGACGCCCCACATGTCCAGGGCTATCCGGAACGGCCGCCAGAGGTTGAGCACCGGGAACAGCCAGGCGCCGATCGCCCATCCGGTCCCCGTGCGCATGCGGTCGGGCGCGAGCGCCACCGCACTGCGGTACATCCGGTGGAACCAGGTGATGAACACGATGCCGCAGACGATGACGGCCTGGCCCTGGAACATCCAGGCACGCCGGTACAGGGTGTCGACGGCGTCCCAGTCCTCCGTGGAGGCATAGGCGAAGCCGTCCTCCCAGTCGAGAAGGGAGTGGGCCCGCGCCCCGGCGTACAGCGCGAACAGGTCGGTCAGGATGACCGCGGCCAGCAGTACCACCACGGCGGCCGACAGGAGCCGCGGCGCCTGCGGTGTCCGGGCCGGCAGGAACGGGCGTGGCTTCAACCGGCTGGTTGCGGACATGACGAGGGACCCCCCACGGGTACGGAGTTGCGAGACATCGCTCACCGTAGGGGGAGCGTCGGGGACGATACGCCCTTCGGAGCCGCCTCGTCCATCGCGTATCCGCAGGTCGGAGGCGGCGGAGCGGTGGGGTGGGGTGTCGTCCGGGACCTGCTGACGCACCGGGCCGCAGATTGCCCGCCCGGCGGGCGCGATGTGTCAAGACACGAATATGCGAGACATGACGCGAGGGCTTTCGATCACGCCTACTGAAATCTCCTGCCTCGCCCGGACGAGGCCCGCCGGAGCGAGGAGACGATGGGTGATGAATTCCGAATGCCGTGCACAGCAGTGTGCACATCAGCCTCGCGTCGGGCCGTGCGCCTTGACCTTCGAGGAAGTGGAGCGGTGGGCGGCCGCCGGGCACGTGGACGGTGATCTGGACGGGATCCACCTGGCCCGGGCGATCACGGAGGAGGTGAGGCGGGCTGGAAAGCACTTTCTGCCGCAGCCATTCCTGTTTCGGCTGAGTGAGATCCGGCGCCGGCACGCCACGGGTCGCCGGCCCTTTCTCCAGGCCTTTCTCGACTGCCTGCTCGACAAGCACGAGGACCGTTACTGGAACCGGACGTACCTTTCCCTGCCGCTGCTTGAGCTCATTGCGGACGAGCCCGGCCACGCGCCGGGGCCGGACCGCCTCGCCACCTGGCTCATATCCGACGTGGCGCGTTTCGAGATGCAGACCGCGGCCGCGCCGCAGGAACCGGCGGACGCCGACCGGGACCGGCCCGGGGCGGCGACCTTGCGCAAGCGGCTGCGCCACGCCCTGCGGTTCGTGGCGCACGACCACGACGGGCTGGACGTCGACGGGCTGGATGCCGAGGACCTGACCCCGCAGGCGGCCGAGCTCCCCCGGCCCGCGGCGACGGAAGCGGGGCGCTGGTTCGACGTGACGGTGCAGCCCCTCTACGTGCTGCACGACGAGTACTTCTTCATGCGCGCCCTGCAGGCCCACGAGATGGTGTTCACGGCGATCGCGCAGGACGTGCGGGCGGCGATCGCGGCGTTGCGCGACGGCCGCCTGGAACCGGCGGCCGCGTGTGTGGACCGGGCGGCCGCCTCGTTCGAGCGGGCCTCGGCGCTGTTCCGGCTGGTCGCGACGATGCGGCCGGAGCATTTCTCCGGGTTCCGGGAGTTCACCCAGGGCGCGAGCGCCATTCAGTCCGAGCAGTACAAGCGGTTCGAGCTCCTGTGCGGCCTTCCGCCCGCCGAGCGTCTGGGGTCGGCGGCGTTCACGAGTGTTCCGGCCGTACGGGCCGAGGCGCACGACGCGGGTCATGACACGGTGACGCGCGCGTACCTCGACCTTCGCCGCAGGACCCGTTTCAGCTCGACGGACTGGAACCTCTTCCACACCGCCTTGGGGCAGCTGGAGGAACGGCACCAGCGGTGGAAGTCCACGCACCGCAGCCTCGCCGCGCGGATGCTCGGCAGCGCGCGCGGGTCGGGTGACACCGAGGGCGTGCCCTACCTGACGGAATGTCTGGACAACAGGCTCTTCGGGCAGTTGGGCGGGCATCGTCACCTGCGGTGCGGGCAGGACCGGGCCGGCACGGGCGGCTGACCGCCGGGGCGGGTGCCGAGCGGGCAGGCGTACGGGTGCCGGCCGCGCGGTGCGCGGCCGGGGGCCCTCGTTGCTAGATGCGGGTGTCCGCGAGGGGGGACCTGCGGATCATGGCGGTCAGGAGGACGTCGAGGGATTCGATGATCTGCTCCTGCTGTTCCTGGGGGATCTCGGAGAGGAGACCGGCTTCCAGGGAGAGCCGCTGCGGGAAGATCTCGTCCACGAGCTGCGCGCCTTGGGGCGTGAGGTGGATGAGGGTGGCGCGGCGGTCGGCGGGGCTGGGTTCGCGGGTGACCAGGCCGCGCTTTTCGAGTTTGGCGAGCATGTTGCTCATGGCGGCGCGGGAACAGCCCCGCAGGGCGGCGACGGCCCGGGCGATCATGGGCTGGTCGGCGTGGCGGATGGTGACGAGCACGTCGAGCTCGGACGAGGTGAGTCGGGCGTCGGTCAGGACGGAGGTCGCCTCGAGTTCGGCGAGGACCTGGAGTCGGCGAAGTCGACCGAAGAGCCCCATGGGTGTGGTGTCGAGGTCGGGTCGTGCCTGACGCCACCATTGAGCGACGGCATCAGTGGGAGTGGACGGGATCACCGGCTGGCCTCCATATTGTTAATCACTGAATCATAGGGTAACAATGATGTGCGTGGCGTTCTGTCGGCGCCACTGTCCTGCGACGGAAAGGTCCCCGGTTCTGGCATGGGAACCCACACCCTGCAAGGCCGTTCGTCAGAGGTGACCGCGGCTCCCCGCAACGGCGGCGCGGTGATCCTGATTCTCGCCGCTCTGACGGCACTCACGCCCCTCGCGACCGACATGCTCCTTCCCGCGTTACCGGCCATGGAGGGTGACTTACGGGCGTCGACCTCCAGCATCCAGGCCGCACTGACCGCCTATCTGGCGGGCATGCTCGTAGGCCAGCTCCTGCTCGGCCCGATCAGTGACTCCACCGGCCGCAAGCGGCTGCTCGTGTGGGGTTCCGTGCTGTTCGCGGTGTTCTCCCTGGCGTGTGCGCTGGCCCCCAACGCCCAGGTGCTCAACGCGGCCCGGATCGCCGAGGGTCTGACGGGCGCCGCGGGGATGGTGCTCGCACGGGCCGTGGTGGGCGACTGGTACCGCGGTCAGGAGGCCGCGAAGCGCTTCACCGCCCTGTCGATGATCTTCGCAGTGGCGCCGATCGTCGCGCCCGTGATCGGCGGCGGGATCCTCGCACTGTCCACCTGGCGGGCGATGTTCGTCGTCCTGGCCGTCTTCGGCCTGCTGCTCGCCGGGGCCG
The DNA here is from genome assembly GCF_033794505.1 of Streptomyces sp. MB09-01. Lineage (NCBI taxonomy): Bacteria > Bacillati > Actinomycetota > Actinomycetes > Kitasatosporales > Streptomycetaceae > Streptomyces > Streptomyces sp. MB09-01. The sequence continues at coordinate 9,800 of NZ_JARAYQ010000126.1, forward strand.
TCACGGCCGTGATCCCGGAGTCCCTGCCGCCCGCCCGGCGCTCCTCCGGCGGGGTGGGCGCGGCGTTCACCGGGATGAAGGGGCTGCTCGGGCAGCGCCCGTTCCTCGGCTACGTCCTGACGTTCTCCTTCGCCAACGTCGCCCTGTTCGCCTACATTTCCGGCAGCTCGTTCGTCTTCCAGGACGTCTACGACCTGTCCGAGACGGGGTTCTCACTGACCTTCGCGCTGACCGCGGTCGGCGTGCTCATCGGCGGAGCGATGTTCGGGGCCCTGTCGGGCAAGGGGGTGCGGTTCAACACCGTGCTCACCACGGGCATCCTCGTCGGCGCCGTGGTCAGTGCCGCCCACCTCGCCGTGGCCGTAACGGTCGGCAACAGCCTCGTCTCCAGCCTGGTGTTCATGTTCCTGTCCATGTTCGGGATCGGCGCCACCATTCCCTCGGTGATGACGATCGGCCAGGAGATCGGCCGGTCCGCCGGTGGTGCGGCGTCCGCGCTGCTGGGCGCTGGGCAGTGCCTGCTGGGCGGTGTCACCGCTCCTCTGGTGGGCGCGCTGGGCACCGACAGCGACAAGCCGATGGCTGTGCTGATGGTCGTCGGGTTCGTGCTCGCCGCGCTGTCCCTGCTGCTGGTCGCCCGCCCCTGGGAGGGCAACGGCGAGACCACCGGCCCGGCCGGGGCCCCCGCCGGCGCCGCGGCCGGCCCTGATGCGGCATGAGCCGCGGCCGCCGCAGCCCCTGTACGACCACGACGACGAGGAGAGTCAGATGAGCGACGCCCCCGCACCCCTCCACGACCGTGACGCCCGTCACGACGAGGGCGCCCTCCCCGACGAGGGCGCGCCGCACACGTGGACGGCGCCGCCGGACCTTGCGGCCGCGGTGCTGTGCCGGGCCCGCCGGGCCGTTCCCCTGTTGCGCGAGGCGGCGCCCGCGACCGAGGCCGCGCGCGGGCTGCCCGCCGAGACCGTCGAACTGCTGCGCAAGGTCGGGGTGTGGCGTGCCGCGATGCCCCGGGAGTGGGGCGGCCCGGACCTGACCTCCGTGCAGCAGGTCGAACTCCTCGAACTGCTCGCCCAGGGTGACCCGTCGGCCGCCTGGTGCGCCATGATCGGCATGGACTCGGGGATCTACGCGGGATACCTCGACCCGGGCGCGGCCAAGGAGATCTACCACGGCATCGACCTGGTCACGGCCGGCGCCCTGTTCCCCACCGGTACGGCCGAGAAGACCGACGGCGGGTACCGGATATCGGGCCGGTGGCGGTTCGCCTCCGGCATCGGCCACGCCGACGTGCTGATGGCCTCGTGCATCGTCCTCGAGAACGGCGCAGACGTACCGGACCCGGTGACCGGTGAGCCGCGGCAGTGGCGGGTGTTCGCCGCGGCGCCCGGCCAGTTCACCGTCCACGACACCTGGCACACCACGGGCCTCAGGGGCTCCGGCAGCCACGACTACTCGGCCGACGGCCTGTTCGTCCCCGACCGGCACGTCTTCACCATGTCCCGGCCCCGCACCGACCGCGTCCTGCTGCGGACCCCGGACGCCGTCCAGCGCAAGATGCCCGGCGTCCCGCTGGGCCTGGCGCGCGCCGCCATCGATTACGCGGTCTCCCTGGCCGACGGCCGCCGCGACCGGGAGACCGGCACCCCCTGGACCTCGGACCTGCGCGTCCACGAGGTCATCGGCCGGTGCGAGATGGAACTCCACGCCGCCCGCGCCTCCGTGTACGCCTCCCTCAACGACCAGTGGGACGGCCTGGAGGCCGGGCGCAGCGAGCTGCGTGCGGAGCGCGTCACCACCGCGCTGGCCCGCTACCACGCCTTCCAGAGCGCTCGCCGGATCGTCCAGGCCCTGTACGACCTGCTCGGCGGCACCGCGGTGTACACCTCGGCGTCCCCGTTCGACCGGTGGCTGCGGGACGCGAACACGATGTGCCAGCACGCCGTGGCCCAGGACGCCGTCCTGCAGATGGCCGGGGTCGTACGGCTCGGGGGCGAACCTCCGAACCCCGTCAACCCGGCCCTGGCCGTGTCCCTGCCCGCCGCGAGTTGAGGAGCACCGGCATGCGGATAGCCGTCATCGGGCACACCGGCATGGGCGGCCGGGCCCTGACCGAGGTCCTCCTGGCCCGCGGGCACCGTGTCACCGGGATCTCCCGCGGCGCGAAGCCGTCCGAGGACCGGCCCGGGCTGCAGAACGCCGGCGCCGACGTGTTCGACGTCGACTCCATGACCGGCCTGCTGGAGGGCCACGACGCGGTGGTGTCGATGTTCTCCGGCGGCCACGAGGTCGACCTGGAGGTCTACTACCGCCAGGCCGAGGGCACCCGGCGCCTGCTGAAGGCCTTTCGGCAGGCGCGCGGCTCGTACCTGCTCTACGTGGGCGGGGCGGCCAGCCTGTACGTACGGCCCGGTGTGCAGATGTTCGACGACGAGCGGTTCCCGTCCTGGTACTTCGGGGTCATGCCCGCCGAACACCTGCGGTGGCTGGGCGACATCACCGGTGTCGGGTTCTTCCACGACGCCGCCCGGCGCAAGGAGGACGGCACCGTGCCGCCCGGGCACACCGATGCGGAGCTGGAGGCCAAGGTGGCGTCCTGGCAGCGGGTGCCGCTGCTGGAGGGCTGCCGGATCGCCCTGGACCTGTTCGAGGGTCGCGTCGACATCGACTGGAGTTTCCTGTCGCCGCCGTGGCTGTACCGGCCCGGCAGTGGCCGCGGGGGCTACCGGACCGGCATCGACCGCATGATCTTCGACGAGGGGATCCCCTCGGGCATCGCGCTCCCGGACCTGGCTCTGGCGGTCGCGGACGAGGTGGAGCGACGGGCGTTCGTACACCGGCACTGGACGGTTGCCGAACCCCTGGAAGGGAGGGCCTGAGCCGCCGTGAGCAGTGTCATTCCCGTGACCGTGCCGGTGCCGGTGTCCGGGCTGCGGCCGCCGCCGACGGGGTCCGCGGCGCGTGGGCTGCGTACGTGCACGGTCGTGGGGACGGGTCTGATCGGCACGTCCGTCGCGCTCGCCCTCACCTCCCGCGGGGTCCGGGTCCATCTGTCCGATCACGACCGCGGCCATGCACTGGCCGCGCAGGAGATGGGGGCCGGCACCGTAGAAGCGCCGTCGGGGCAGGTCGATCTCGCGGTGATCGCCGTGCCGCCCGAACGGGTGGCGTCCACGCTGTACTCCTGCCAGCAGCAGCAACTGGCGCGTGCCTACACGGACGTGGCCAGTGTGAAGGCCGGGCCGTGGCGGGACGTTCTCGGCCGGGGCTGCGACAGCACCTCCTACATCGGTTCGCATCCGATGGCCGGGCGGGAGCGGTCGGGGCCGCGGGCCGGGCAGGCCGATCTGTTCGCAGGGCGGCCCTGGGTGCTCACCCCGTCGGCCGGCTCCCGCCCGGACGCCGTGGCACTGGTACGGGAGCTGGTCGATCTGTGCGGGGCGACCGCGGTGGTGATGACCCCCGAGGCGCACGACCGGGCGGTGGCGCTGGTCTCGCACGCCCCGCACGTGGTGGCGGCGCTGATGGCGGGGCGTCTGGAGCATGCCGAGGCGGGTGATCTGCGGCTGACCGGCCAGGGGCTGCGGGATGTCACGCGCATCGCGGCCGGGCAGCCGGGGTTGTGGGTGGAGATCCTGGCGGCGAACGCCGGGGCGGTCGCCGACGTGCTGGAGGGCTTCGCCGCCGATCTGGAGGAGATGATCACCTCGCTCCGGATGGCGGCGGGCGCACGCGGGCCGCAGGCCTGCACGGGCAAGGAGGGGGTCGTCGAGCTGTTGCGGCACGGACAGACGGGTCACGGGCGGATCCCGGGCAAGCACGGGGGCCCGCATGCGGTGTACGAGACGGTCATGGTGCACGTGGGTGACCGGCCCGGTGAGCTGGCCAGGCTGCTGACGTGCGCGTCGGGGGCGGGGGTGAACATCGAGGACATGGCCATCGACCACACATCCGGCTCGGCGGGCGTCGTCGAGCTGATGGTGGCCCAGGGGGCCGGGGACCGGCTGGCAACCGTTCTGGGGCGCTACGAGTGGCGCTGCGAGCGGTCCGCGCCGTCCTGAGGGGGGCCGCGGTCTGCTGGCGGATGCCGCTGCGCCCGCCGCCCCGTCCGTGAAGGGACGGACGGGGCGGCGGGCGGGGCGGGATCCGGCAAAGGGTGCCGTTTCCGTCATCCGACCAACGATCACGCAGTTACGGGGGACTACGTGCGACGCGATCTCGACATACGTCTGCTCCGCACTTTGATCACCATCGTCGACGCCGGCGGTTTCCGCCGGGCAGCCGACGTCCTGAACATCTCGCAACCCGCGATCAGCCAGCACATCCGCCGCCTGGACTCCCTCGTCGGGGAGCCCGTGTTCCTGGAGGCCCGGCAGTTACAGCGGTTGAGCCCCGTCGGGGAGGAACTCCTTCGCTACGCACGGCAGCTGGTGCGCATCAATGACGAACTGGTGCTGCACCTGGGGGCCACCCAGCGGCGGCGGCGTCTGGCGCTGGGCGTCTGCGACACCCTCATCGGGGTGATCCCGGGCCTGCTGGCCGCGCTCAAGCAGCACGTGCCGCTGACCCGCCTGGCCGTGCAGACGGGGGCGGGCGAGCGGCTCGCGGAGGACCTCGGCGAGGGCACCGTCGACATGGTGCTGCGCACGGGGCCGCCCCGGGCGGCCGGGGACCAGGTGGCGACGACGCTGTCCTGCAACTGGTTCGGACGCCCCGGCCTGACCGAGGCCACTCCGGTCCCGGTCGCCGTGTGCGCGTCCAAGGCCGCGCCGCTGCGCCGGCTCACGGAGGAGACCCTGGGGTCCTCCTCCGTGGCCTGGCGCACCGTGTACGAGGGGCTGGGGGTGGAGGACGTGGTGACGGCGGCCCGCTCCGGGCTCGGGGTCGGGCTGCTGTTCTCCGCCGCCGACCGGCTGTGGCCGGGGCTGCAGCCGGTGCCGCAGGGGCTGCTGCCGAAGCCGGTGCGGGACCTGCCGGTCACCCTCAGCGCGGGACCGCGGCTGCCGGACGAGCTGGCGGGGGCCGCGTTGGGAGCGGTCAGGACGGCACTGTCGGCCTACGTGGGGGGTGTGCCCGCAGCGCTTCCTTCATGACCTTGCCCGTCGCGTTGCGGGGAAGCCTGTCGATGACGCGGACGTGGTGGGGGATCTTGTACGGGGCCAACTGGCCGCGCAGTGCGTGGCGCAGGGCTTCGGCGCTGAGGGCGGCGCCCGGGGCGGGGACGACGTAGGCGAGGCCGACTTCGCCCCAGCGTTCGTCGGGCACTCCCACCACGGCGGACTCGTGGACGGCGGGGAGGGCGTCGATGCGGGCCTCGACTTCGGCGGGGTAGATGTTCTCGCCGCCGGAGATGATGACGTCCTTGATGCGGTCGGCGACGTGGGCCCAGCCGTCGTCGTCGAAGTGGACGGCGTCGCCCGTGCGCAGCCAGCGTCCCTCCATGGCGGCCGCCGTGTCCGCGGGGCGTTTCCAGTAGCCGCGGAAGACGTTCAGGCCGGACACCAGCAGTTCCGGTGTCCGGCCTGCGTCGCCCGGGCGGGGACGGACGTCGGTGAAGAAGTGCGGGACGCCCGGCGACAAGGGTTTCGCGGTGGCGGTCGGCCCGGGGACCGCGAGGGTGATGCCGGGGGACGCCTCGGTCATGCCGTAGCCCTGCAGGAGGGTCACTTCGCGCCGCTGCCAGGCGGCGGCGACGCGGGCGGGGGCGCTGGAGCCGCCGTAGATGACGTACCGCAGGTGGCTGAGGTCGGTGGTGGCGAAGTCGGGGTGGTCGCACATCATCTGCAGCATGGTGGGGACCGCGGCGAAGGAGGTGATCTGCCGGCCGGCGATGTGGGCGAGGGCCGCTCGGGCGTCGAAGCGGGGCAGGACGTGGACGGTGCCGCCCTTGAACAGGGTGGGCAGCAGCACCTGTGCGAGTCCGGCCGCGTGGAACAGGGGTGCGACGCACAGAGCGGTGTCGGTGCTCAGGACGTCCACGTGGGCGAGCTGGTTCATCGTGTTGAAGGTGAGGTTGCCGTGGGTGAGGACGGCGCCCTTGGGACGGCCGGTCGTGCCGGAGGTGTAGAGGATCACGGCGTCGTCGCCGAGACCGACTCCCACCTCGTCACGCCCGTCGCGCCCATCGCGCCCGTCACCCCCGTCGTGCTCGGGGAGCGGGGTGCTCGGGTCGGTGGTCATCGCCTCCTGGTCGTGCGGTCCGGCCGTCCACAGCAGCGCTCCGGCCACCTGTTGGGCCAGGTGCTGGTGGGCGTCGTCGTGGAAGAGCAGGGCCGGGGCGCAGTCTTCAAGGAGCAGGGCGAGTTCGTCGGCGGTGAGGCGGGTGTTGAGGGGCACGAAGATCGCGCCGAGGCGGGTGGTGGCGAAGAGCGCCTCGAGGGCGGCGACGGAGTTGGAGCCGAGGTGGGCCACCCGGTGTCCGCGGCGGATGCCGCGGGCCCGCAGGGCGGCGGCCAGCTGCTCGACGCGCTCGGCCAGGCGGGCGTAGGTCAGCTGCCCCTGCGCATCGCGCAGGGCGGTCGCGTCGGGGCGTATCCGGGCCTGGCGCAGGGGCCAGCTGCCGATCCCGTAGTCAGGCACGGGCGGTCCGCCCGTCCGCGGTCGCGGCCCTGCTCTGCTGGGGGCGCGTGACGCTCAGGAGTTCGCCGGCGTCGAAGAACTCCCAGCGGTTGGGCGGCATCATCGCGCTGACGTCGATCCGGTCCTGTGCGAAGTCGACGACGAGCGTCACGTGGACGCCCGGCTCCTTCAGCGTCCAGCACACCAGGTACTGCCCGTCGCGGAGCCGGCGTGCCCGGTACGGAAGGGGGCCGACCCGGACTCCTTGCGCAGGGCCGTTGAGGTGGTCGAATGCAAGCGTTCCGGAATCGAACTCCATCCGGTAATGGCGGCCGGAGGAATACCGGTATTCGATCTCTGTTCCGGCGAGCTCGTCCGTGTACGGGCCGGCGATCAGATCGGGCTGTGGCTGGGGCAGTGGAATGCTCACGGGTGAACTCCTGGTCGGGTAGGGATGAATGGCAGGTGGAGAGGCGCAGCAAGAAAAAAGAGGGCGGCGATTCAGGCGCGGGCGGGCTGAGTGCCCACCTCGCAGGCCGGTATTGCGCTGGTGTGGCGGGCGAAGCCGACGAGTTGTTCGGCGAGGGCTGTGAAGTGGTGCTGGAGACGGGGATCCAGGCAGCGGCCGTCGGGGCCGAAGCAGGCGCGGGAGGTGTCCACGGTGACACCGAGCGGCGTCGGCCAGCCACGCAGCGCGTGCACGGTCGACCGCAGCGAGGCCAGCGCGGACGCCGCGCCCTGTGCTCCCCGCGCCACCGCGAGCAGGCCGACCGGGCGGCCGCTGAAGTACGGGGCGGGGTGCTCGCGCAGGTCCTCGGCGTAGTCGAGGGCGTTCTTCACCAGCCCCGACATCGTGCCGTGGTAGGCGGGGCTGGCCAGCACCAGGGCGGTGGCGCCGGCCATCGCCTCCACCAGGCGCCGCTGCCGGGGCCCGCGGACACCGCCCGATTCGTACGGGGGGAGCACCAGGTCGCCGGCGGTCAGGCACAGGGTGCGCGCGCCGAGCCGTTCGGCTTCGGCCAGGACCGCGCGCAGGGCGGTCTCGGTGGACGATCCGGGACGGGTGGAACCTCCGATGCCGGCCACCGTCACCTCATCGGGGCGCATACGTGCATCTCCTTTGCTGGCAGGGACGGCTGACGGGACAGGAAGTAAAAGGCTTACGGGTCCCGTGCGTTGGAAACGGAATGAGTAAGGGGCCAGGGGGCACGGGAAATCCGGGCGTCCGGGCATCCGTGCAGCAATGCCGGCGAGTCTACGGGCCGCACCAGGGGCCTGGTGATCAGCGCTGCTTATCGCCGTGAAAACCAGTGCGTGTTGGCCCGTACGGGCATGCGGTTCGTAGGGTCGAAACCGGGCCGGAAGAAACGGCCGGCGCCCACGTCTCGGGGGTCTCCCCGCTTTTCTTTCGTCTCGTCTATCACAACCGTGCTTTAGGCAGAAGGACCGTGACATGACTGAAGTGACCATTGACGGCCAGTCCCTGACCCTGGCCGACGTGGAAGCCGTGGCCCGTGGCGGCAAGGCCACCCTCGTGTACGGCGACGCCGCGGCGAAGGCCTCGCGGCGCTCGCGTGAACTGAAACAGACCCTGATCGAGACCGGTCAGCCGATCTACGGTGTGACGACCGGGTTCGGTGACTCGGTCACCCATCAGATCGCCCCGAACAAGGCCGCCGAGCTCCAGCGCAACCTGATCCGCTACCACCTCAACGGGACCGGCCCGCTGGCCCCGGCCGAGGTGGTGCGCGCCACCTTGCTGATCCGCGCCAACTGCCTGGCCCGCGGCAACTCCGGTGTCCAGCCGCAGGTGGTGGAGCGGCTCTTGGACCTGCTGCGCCACGATGTGCTTCCGCAGGTCCCGGAGCGGGGGTCGGTCGGCGCGTCCGGGGACCTGGTGCCCTTGTGCTACGTCGCGGCGGCCCTGATCGGGGAGGGCGAGGTCACTCACCGGGGTGAGCGCCGTGACGCCGGTGAGGTGCTGCGGGAGCTGGGGCTGGAGCCGGTGGTTCCGGAGGCCAAGGACGGCCTCGGGCTGATCAACGGCACCTCGTTCTCGGCCGCGTTCGCCACCCTGGCGGTGCGTGATGCGTACCGGCTCGCGGCCCTGTCCGAGGTCTGCACGGCGCTGGCGTCGGAGGCCCTGCTGGGCAACCGCGGCCACTACGCGCCGTTCATCCACGAGAACCGGCCGCACCGCGGCCAGATCGCCTCCGCCGCGGCCGTTTCCGCGCTGCTGGACGACTCCCTCCTGTCCCTGCCCCATGACCAGGTCGTCGACCTCAACGACCCGCTGGCCGGCGCCGGGCACGGCCGCCTCAAGCGGTCCATCCAGGACCGCTACTCGCTGCGCTGCGCCCCGCACGTGGTCGGTGTGCTGCGCGACACCCTGCAGTGGGCCGAGGAGTGGATGGAGACGGAGATCAACGCCTCCACCGACAATCCGCTGTTCGACGTGGAGAGCGGCCAGGTGCATTCGGGAGGCAACTTCTACGCCGGGCACGTCGTGCAGGCCATGGACTCCCTGAAGGTCGCCACCGCCTCGGTGGCGGACCTGCTGGACCGCCAGCTCGCCCTGCTGGTGGACGAGAAGTTCAACAACGGGCTGACGCCCAACCTCATCCCGCGCACCGAGGACGACCAGTGGGAGGCGGGCCTGCACCACGGCTTCAAGGGCATGCAGCTCGCCTGCTCGGCGCTGACCGCGGAGGCCCTCAAGCACGCCGGGCCGGCGACGGTGTTCTCCCGCTCCACCGAGGCGCACAACCAGGACAAGGTGTCCATGGCGCCGATCGCCGCCCGCGACGCCCGGCGCATCGTCGAGCTGACCGAGGAGGTCGCGGCCATCCATCTGCTCGCCGCCTGCCAGGCCCTGCAGTTGCGCGGGGTGGATCAGATGGCGCCCCGTACGAAGGCCGTCCACGCCCTGGTGCGGACGGTGGCGCCGTTCGTCGACGCCGACCGGCGGATGGACGCCGACATCGCCGCGGTCGTGGACCTGATCCGCAGCGGCGCCCTCGAGCGGGTTGCCGGCCACACCACCACCGCTGCCGCCGATGCGGCGGCCTGACGTGAAGGAAGAGGAGCCGAGCGTGAGCCAGCAGACCAAGGACGGCGTCCTCCGCACGCTGCGCGACATCATCGTGGGCCCCACCCGGTTCGCGACGATCGCGACGATCTTCGAGCTCGGGATCGCCGCCCAGCTCAAGACGGCGGGCGAGGAGGGCATGAACGCCGCCCAGCTCGCCGCGGTCACCGCCACTACCGCCCACAACATCGAGCAGCTGCTCCAGCTCGCGGTCAAGGAGGGGCTGGTGGCCCGCTCCGAGAGCGGGCAGTACACGTCGGCCGGACTGGCGCTCCTGGACGACGGCGACCTGGCCCGCATCACGCCGTGGATCGGCCTGGTCAAGGAGGTCTGCCTGCGGCAGGTCTACCACCTGACCGAGAGCGTGCGCAGCGGGGAGATCGTCGGCCTGAAGGAGCTGTACGGGGTGGAGGGCAACTTCTACTCCAACATGCTGAACCTGCCCTCGCTGCACGAGACATGGGCGAAGGCCATGGCGCAGGTGACCGCTCTGGCCGACCCCTGGCTGTTCGGCCGGCTCGACTTCCCGCGCGGTGCGCGGGTGCTGGACGTGGCGGGCAACACCGGGCAGGGGGCGGTCCTGGCCCATCGCCACCACCCGGACAAGGACCTCCACATCACTTGCTTCGACCTGCCGGAGAAGGAGGGCGCGGCCCTGGCCTCCTTCAAGGAGGCCGGCCTGGAGGAGCGCTGTGCGTTCATCGGCGGTGACGCGTTCGCCGCGGTTCCCGCCGGGTTCGACGTCATCACGATCAAGCACTTCCTGGACATGTGGGACCGGCAGAACGCGGTACGGATCCTGCGCAACGCCCACGAGGCGCTGCCGGCCGGCGGCATCCTGTACGCGATGCACCTGGTCTATCCCGAACAGGGCGGGGGTGGGGTGGAGGAGTTCTTCCCGGCGTACTTCCTGGGCTGCACCATGGCGCAGGGCGGGCCGCAGAAGACGGCCGCCTACGTCGCGTGGATCGAGGAGGCCGGGTTCACCGTGACGTCGGTGACCGAGCAGGACACCACCGCCTTCCCCGCCGACACCATTCCCGCGCACAGCGTGATCTGTGCGTCCAAGCCCGCCTGATGTTCCGTGATCCCGTTCGCCAGCCTGCTGAGGTGACTTCCATGCCCGCACCCGCCGAGGCCGATCCGGTCCTCCTCGCGGTCGCCGCCCAACTGCCGCGGCCCGTCTTCTCCACCGACGAACTCCTCGATGCCGCGCGCCCGCTGTTCTCCGACCGTCTCCTGGACATGGTGGGCGGCCTGGGCATCGGGAAGCGGCACTCCGTGCTCTCCAACTACCCGGACGTCGTGTTCGGCGGCGCCGAGCCGAAGCTGGAGATCGCCACCGCCGATCTGGCCGTCCAGTCCGCCCGCGCCGCGCTGGCCAGGTCCGGCATCGATCCCGGTGAGATCGGACTGGTCCTCGGCGTCACGTCCAGTCCGGGCCGGCTGCTGCCGTCGCTGGTGTGCGACGTGATCGCCCGCATGCCCGAACTCCCCCGCGACGTGGCGAACCTCAGCATCGAGTACATGGGGTGCTCGGCCATGGCGAAGGTCATCGAGACCTGCCGCTGGTACCTGGCGGTGAACCCGCGCAAGCGGGTCCTGGCCGTGTTCACCGAGGCCATCACCCCGCTGTCGCCGCCGCTGTCCGGCCGCTACGGGCACTTCAGCGAAGTGGCACCCGCCCAGCGGCAGTCGACCGTGGACGCCCTCCACTCGTTCCTGTTCGCCGACGCGTCGGTGGCGATGGTGTTCGCCACCCACGGAAAGGGCCCTTCCTTCGGGCCGGTGAAGAACCTGACCAACGATCTGCCGGAGGACACCGAACTGGGGACCGTCCCCGACGGCGGCTCCGACATCCCGGTGGTCCAGGCCGCCCACGGACGCCGCCTCTACACGCTCAGCCCCGACGTCACCGAGCGCGGATCCCACTACGCCAAGCAGACCATCGGCGCCGTCCTGGACGACCCCTCCTGCACCTTGGGCGACCCGACCCAGGCGTCGGTGTTCTTCATGCACACCGGGTCCACCCGCATCCTCGACGCCCTGTGCGAGGGATTCCTCATCGACCGCGACAGCCCGGCGGTCGCCGCCTCCTACAACGTGTTGCGGGACTACGCCAACACGCTGGGCTGCTCGGTCCCCCTGATGGTCGCCGAACCGGTCCGGCGGGCCGGCGGTCAGGGCCTGGTGTGCGCGTTCGGCCTGTCCTTCAGCGCAGGCGCGTTCACCATCAACATCCCGGCCGAAGGCTGGACGCCGTAGCCGAAAAGCGGAAGGCCACAGCCCGGGGCTGACGGCCGGCCGAGGGCCCGTCGGGCGCGGGCCCGCCGTCCGGAGATCCTGCGCAATCGTCACGTACCCGAGGAGCACCGCCATGAGCCGTCCCCTGCCGGCGACGTCCCCGCCGGGCGGATCGTCATCGAGAACGCCGTCCTGGCCACCGTCGATCCGGCGGACACCGTCATCGACGGCGGCCACGTCGTCATCGACGGCAACCGGATCGGATCGGTGGGGCCGGGCCCGGCCCCGGCCGGTCTGACCGGCGTCGTGCGCCGCATCGACGCCACCGGCCACCTGGTCACCCCGGGCCTGGTCAACACCCACCACCACTTCTACCAGTGGATCACCCGCGGCCTGTTCACCGACCACAACCTGTTCGACTGGCTGAGCGGCCTGTACGGGATCTGGGCGACGATCGACGAGAGCACGGTGCGCCCCGCCGCCCAGGGCTCGATCGCCGCCCTGCTGAAATCCGGATGTACCACCGCCAGCGACCACTCGTACGTCTTCCCGCGCGGGGGCGGTGACATCATGGCCGCCGAGATCGGGGCCGCGCGCGAGCTGGGCATCCGCTTCGATCTGACCCGGGGCGGCATGGACCGCGGGAAGAAGGACGGGGGGCTGCCGCCGGACAGCTGTGTGGAGGCCACCGACGACGTCCTGGCCGCGATGGAAACGGCGATAGACCGCTGGCACGATCCCTCCCCCGCTTCGATGCTGCGCATCACGGCCGCGCCCACCAGCCCGTTCTCGGTGACCGAGGACCTCCTCGGACAGAGCGCGGAACTGGCCCGGCGCAAGGGAGTACGGCTGCACACGCACGGTTCGGAGACGGTGGAGGAGGAGCGGTACTGCCGTGAACTGTTCGGGCGGCCGACGTCACCCGGCCGCCGCCACGATCCGCAACCGCGCCGGCCTGGGCACCTGACCCCCGGCTGCGGCTGCGGCCCCGGCTGCGAGGCACCTGCTGCGTGGAGGCGTTCCGAGGGCCCGTCGCAGCTCAGCCCAGCGCCGCGGCGGTCGGCACGACCACGCCCCACAGGTCCTCGACGGTGGCGAGCGCGCCGCTGTGGAGCTGGGCGGCCGGCACCTGGACGCCGGCGGCCCGCAGGGGGCGGGTGGCACAGGCGTCCGCGACCACGGTGGGCCGGTTGCCGCGCAGGAACGCGCCGGCCGCCGTGTACTGCACGCACATGTGGGTCATGAATCCGGCGATGACGAGGTCGGTGTTGCCGGCCTTGTCCACCACCTCGCCCAGGTTCGTCTCGTGGAAGGAGTCGGGGGTGGTCTTGACGACGGTCTCCTCGCCGTCGGCGGGTGCCACGGCGGGGTGGATCCGGCCGATCTCGGCACGGATGTCGTAGGGGGTGCCCTCGCCGCCGTCGTTGATGACGTGGACGACGGTCGCGCCCGACCGGCGGGCCCGGGCCAGCAGTGCGGCGGCGGCTTCCAGCGCCTCCTGCCAGCCCTCGAGCTCCATCACGCCGCGGGTGTAGGTGTTCTGGTAATCGATCAGGACCACGGTCGCGCCGGCGAGGGAGGCCGGGCTCTGGTCGAAGCCGTTGAGTTCGCGCAGGGTCGTCGAAGGCATGCTGCACCTTTTCGCATCACGTATCGGAGGGGTGGGTGGGCCACGCGTGGTGGCGCACCGCCAACGCTACGAACGGCACCCTCATGGCGGCAATGTCACCTGACTTGCAGATACGGACATGGGTGTGGTCTCGTGCCCCCGGGCCCTGGCCACGG
>NZ_JARAYQ010000127.1:0-23265 GCF_033794505.1 Streptomyces sp. MB09-01
CCCCATGACCACCACACCCCTGCCGCCCGCGGCCGCACGCCTGAACCGGTTCCTGGACGTCGCCCGGCTGGCCGCCGACCTTGCCCAGGTCACCGGCCACACCTGGGACGTCCAGCAGGGCCGCGCCCCGGGCGGCCTGCTCGGCGCCGTCACCGACATCGACTGGCGGGTCCTGCCGCTGATCGCACCGAACGGCGATTCCGACCGCACCGACCCCGGCGGCCCCGGCCCCGACACCTACGCCCCCACCGGCTGGCTGGACCGCATGCCCTACCTCGCCGAGGTCCTCGCCTCCATCCCCGCCCCGCTGAACGCCGCCCGCCTCATGGCGCTCGGCCCGGGCGCCGTCGGCGAGCGGCACTGCGACCCCAAGTACAGCCTGGCCCGCGGCTGCGCCCGCCTCCACATCCCCCTCGCCACCAACCCCGACGCCGTCCTCTACCTCGACGGCACCGAGCACACCTGGCAGGTCGGCGAGTTCTGGTACGGGGACTTCTCCCGCGAGCACGCCGTCCGCAACCTCGGCACCACCACCCGCGTCCACGCCGTCATCGACACGCTGTTCACCATCGAGCTCGCCGCGCTGTTCCCACCGGCCTGGCAGGAGCAGCTGGCCGACGCCGACGCGCTCATCAACTACCTCACCCCGCTGGCCCGGACCATCCCCGCGGGCCTGCCTCGCACGCTGCACCTGCCAGCCGGGTTCACCGACTTCAGCCGTGACCAGCCCCTCGATGGCGACCCGACGCCCGCGGAGCTCGACCACACCGCCGGCCACCTCACGCTCACCACTGCCGAGCGGACCTTCGCGCTGCTGCCCGCCGGTCCGGGGGAGTGGCGGTTCAGCGCCTGGAGCGAGGCCCGCACCCTCGCCCCCACCCCGGACGGCGGAGCCGTCCTGCACGCCCGACACGGACGCACCCATACCCACCGCACGCTCACCGCCGCCACGGCCTGACCCGCGAGACGAAGGATCCTCACCCATGCGCCTGAGCAGCCACGACGACTTCACCCGCCTGCGCGAGATCGTCGTCGGATCCGCGGCCAACTACACCGGCCACGACCGCGACGTCTCCTTCGAGCTGTTCCACCACGAGAACCTCACCGGCTTCCGCTCCGACTGGGCTTACCCCCGCCTCGTCACCCCCGCCGAGGCCGGCGCGCGGCCGGAGCAGTGGGCGATCAACCGCCGCTACGCCGAGGAACTCGCCGAGGACGTCGAAGACCTCGCCCAGGTCCTGGCCGACCTCGGGATCACCGTCCACCGGCCGATCCCCCTGCCCGCCGATTCGGCGCCGATCGCCGGCCTGGGCTGGACCGCGCCCCCGGTGCCCGCCCTGAACATCCGCGACAACACCCTGATCCTCGGCGACGAGATCATCGAGACCCCGCCCGCGATCCGCGCCCGCTACCTGGAAACCCGCCTCCTCGCCAAGGTGTTCACCGGCTACTGGCAGGCTGGCGCCCGCTGGACCACGATGCCGCGCCCCACCCTGACCGACGCCAGCTTCGACCTCTCCTACGCCCGCGACGCCACCACCACCCTGGGCGGGCCCACCGAGCCCATCGACGACCCGCAGCCCGGCCCGTACGACGTCGGCTTCGAGATGATGCTCGACGGCGCCCAGGTCCTGCGCCTCGGCAAGGACCTCGTGGTCAACATCGCCCAGTCCAACCACGCCCGCGGCGTCGACTGGCTGGAGCGCCACCTGGCCGGCCGCTACCGCATCCACCGCGTGTACCGCATGGCCGACAACCACATCGACTCCATGCTCCTCGCCCTGCGCCCGGGGGTGTTCCTCGCCCGGCACGACGGCATCCGCGACATGCTCCCCGAACCGCTGCAGAGCTGGAAGTTCATCGTCCCGCCCCAGCCCGACCACGGCGCCTTCCCCGCATACGGCGACGCCGACCTCGTCCTGACCAGCCCCTACATCGACCTCAACGTCCTGTCCGTCGACCCGGACACCGTCCTGGTCAACGCCGACTGCACCGGCCTGATCAAGACCCTCGAAGCCGAACACTTCACCGTCATCCCCGTACGACACCGCCACCGCAGGCTCTTCGGCGGCGGCTTCCACTGCTTCACCCTCGACACCCGCCGAGACGGCGCCTGCGAGGACTACCTCACGTGAACCGTCCCGTCCTGCTCCTGGAGGCGGCCGGCCCCGAGTCCGGGCACCTGGCCCGGACCGCGGCCGCCTCCGGCCACCCCGTCCACACCGTCACCACCACCCAGGCCCTGACCGGCTACAGCCCCGCACTGCGCCGCCTGCTGACCGGCACCCTAACTACCGACCTGGCCAACCCCCAGCAGGCCCTCGCCGCCACCGTCGCCTACGCCCGCCGCATCAACGCCGCCGCCGTCCTGACCACCAACGAGTACCTCACCCCGCTGGCCGCCCACACCTGCGCCCTCCTGGACCTGCCCGGCAACGACCCCACCGGCGCGCACGCGGCCCGCGACAAGGCCGCCATGGCCACCGCCTTCACCACCGCAGGTGTCACCGCGCCCCGCACCCACACCCTCGCCACCCCGGCCACGCTCCGCGCCCGGTTCCTGCGGCCCGGCATGCGGCTCCCCGCCGTCATCAAGCCGGCGGACGCCGCCGGCTCCCAGGGCGTCACCGTCCTCGCCCGCCTCCAGGACGCCGACACCGCCTGGCAGCACGCCCACACGGCGCCGGGCATGTACGCGGCCGCGGCGGGCCGTACGGTGCTGCTCCAGCAGTACATCCCGGGGCGCGAGTACAGCGTGGAGTCGTTCACCCAGCACGGGCGGACCACCCACCTGGCCATCACCACCAAGACCACCACCCGCGGCACCCACCGGGTCGAACTCGCCCACACCCTGCCGACCCAGCTCCCCCCTGCGGTGGAACAGTCCATCCATCGGGAGGTGGCCAGGGCAGTCCGCGCCGTCGGCATCCGCAACGGCGCCTCTCACACCGAGGTCATCGTCACCCCCACCGGCCGGCCGTACGTCATCGAGACCGCGGCACGCATCGGTGCCGGCCACATCGGCGACCTCCTGCACCACGCCCTGGGCATCAACCCCTGGACGGCCCTTCTCGACATCGCCCTCGGCCGCCCTGTCCGACTCACCCCGGCTCGCCGCCACCACGCCACCGCCCAGTTCCTCACCAGCCCGGCCGCCGGGCGCCTCACCTCCGTCACCGGCCTGCCCAGACCAGGCCCTGACACCCCCATCGTCCGGCTCCGGGCCCGCCCCGGCGACACGGTCGGACCCGCCCACACCAACGCCGGACGGCTCGGTAGCTTCATCGTCGTCAGCCCCGACGCCCGCACCACCCAGGCTCGCGTCGCCCAGCTGCTCGACGACATCGACGTCCACGTCGAACCGCAGCCCGCCTGACCGCACGCCGGAGGGGCGCCACCCAGACCTGGGTGGCGCCCCTCCGGCGTGTCCGTGCTCAGATCAGGGCAGCGAGTTCCTCGGCCACCGCCCCGTAGGAGTCCTCGACTCCGGCCTCGTTGCCGAGCCGGTGCCGCTCCAGGCGCAGCGCGCCGAGGTGACGCACCTCGTACAGGTGCCGCCGCCACGCGCCGGCCTCGCTCTCCGCCGGGCGGCCGTAGGAGTCGAAGAACGCCAGGCGGGCGTCCTGCTTGGCCCGGGCCATCCGCATCGTCCAGTCCGCCTCCGGATCCCCCCACCAGGTGCGGTCCATGTCCAGGACACCGCAGATCGTGGGGACCGGCGCGGCCGCGAGCATCGTGTTCACCGTCCACAGGTCTCCAGTCAGCAGCCGCGGCACCGCGACCTCGTCGAGGACCTGCGCGCCGGCCTGGGCGGCGTCGGCGGCCTTGCGGAGGTCGGCCGCGTCCAGGCAGCAGCTCTCGACGTCCTCGGCGATCAGGTGCAGGGACGTGACGACGGCCTCGCTCCAACGCGCGTGCCCGGGGCCGGTCACCGGGCCGAACCACGGCCCGGCGACGGCGTGCACGGCCGCCGTGATTTCTCCCATCTGCCGGAAGAACGCTCCGTGCGTCTCCTTCGGGTACGACCCGAGCAGTTCCGGCGCCGGGGTGCCGGGCAGGAGGGACTGGATCATCCAGTCCCTGCCGATGACGGCCTGGGTGAAGTCGGCCGCCAGGACCCGCGGCATCAGGTCGGCGATCGGCGCGAGCCACGGCACCGACGCGTACTCCGAGCGCATCAGCTCCTGCTCGGAGTGGAACTGCCTGTCCGGTTCGGGCGCCACCCGCAGGACGACCGGTTCCTCGCGGCCGGCCAGGTCGATGCGGTAGGTGGTGTTGTACATGCCGCCGCCCAGCTCCGTCGCGGAACGGACCTCGGTGCCGGGCCCGAAGGCGCGTCGGGCGACCGCCAGGATCTGGCGTTCGGTCAGGCCCTGCTGAAAGGCGTTGGCGGACCGCTCGATGACGTGGAGTTCCACGGGACTTCCTTCCGGGCTGTGAGGACTTCGGGGAACCGGGCTGGGGTTTGTTGGTTCAGGCCCTGCGGCTGCGGGGCCGGCCATTGCGTTCCAGCACGACACCGAGCTGCGAGGGCTGCATCGCGGCGGCGATGCCGATGGCCCGGCGGTTGGCGTTCGGGCTGGTGGCGTCGGCCGCCGCGATGTGACGCTCGCGGGACAGCGTCAGGTGGGTGATGAGCCGACTGAGCAGGCTAGTGGAGGCGAGGAGCTCGTCGAAGTCCTCGGCCTTGGGGTCGGTGACGGCACGGCTGTTCGTGAGGCCGTCGTACAAGGCGAAGGCGACGTCATCGGGAACCACGACGGTGGTGGACTCGCCCGAGGCGCCAGGTAGGTCGAAGGTGATACGCGTAGCCACAAGACCTCCATGAGACGATGTGTATGGAAAACTACACCTGTAGGAATCCATACACAAGAGAGAGGCGAGCCGGATATCTACGAGCGGGCCCCACCTGGATCCCGGGAACCCGGAGGAGCCCCAGCGCATTCCGCGCCGAGGCTCCTCCGTTCTCAGCCAGGGCAACAAGGCTCCCCAGCCTGGAAGGCCACGGTCATGTGGCGCGCCACGACGAGATCGGCATTGTGTCCCCGCCCGGTTGAAGAGGGCGTGTCTGGATTCATGCGATCCGGGGTCGCCCCAGTAGACGCCCCCTTCCGGGCACGGACATCTGCTCGTACGCTCCGCCGATGACCAAGAAGAGCCGTCGTTCCCCGAACCGGCAACCGCGCGGCCCGCGGGCTACCGCGCCCCGTTCCGACCGGTCCACGTTCACCCCCGGCCGTTTCGGGTCAGGCACTACCGAGGCCGCCGGAAAGATCCTTACCCTCGCCCCGCCAGACGCCCTGATCGAGCTGGCGCTGCCGTTCCTGCTCTGCACCATCCAAGTAGGAAAACGCGCCAACGTGTGCGTCGACTCCGTCCTCACCCTCCACCACGCGTACCGACTCCTGGGCTTGGACAGCGAGGTATGGCCGGTGACGCTTGAGGTCCTCACGCCGTCCGGTGCTACCAAGACCACGTACGGCAGTAAGGATCCCTATTGGGAGGGCAGCAACTTCCACGGCCACTGCTTGGTCGAACTGCCCGGCCGCACGGTGGACCCGACCATCCAACAGTTCCCCGAGCTCACCCGGCAGGGCGACGGCCCGTTTGTCGGCCGCACGGTCGACTCCACCGACCCCGGCGCCCGCGGCCGACCCGGGGCGATCATCTACGGGCAGCGCGGCGACGTAATGGTCCGGTACACGGTGTGCAGCGCCGAGGCCCGCGAGACCATGATCAGCGGCCACCCAATGATGACCAGCCCCGACCCGGTCCATCAGCGCAGCGCGGTCATGCTGGTGACGCTGCTGATGAACACGCTGCGCAGCGAAGGGATAGTCGAGCGAGCCCGCAAGGTTCCGCACCAGCGGGTGGTGGAGCTGCTGGACGTGATCGGTGATGCGCCGATGGAGGACCGGCCGGCTGTTGGCGCTGGTATGGGTGACCTGTGGTTCAACATGCCCGACGGGCAGGGAGGCACAGTGCCCCGGCACTTGGACGAGCTGCTGCCGCAGTAGCCGCGCACGGCGGGCTACTGCGGCAGCAGCCCTGCTTCGAGCAGCGGCTCCTGGTGAAATGCGGCGTAAGCCGCACAAGGACAGGAACGCTTCGCCCGGCGGCGAGCCGAAAGCCTGTACCGGGGCAGCGGCTGACCTGTCGTAGCGAACCACCCCTGCTTCACCGCCGCAGCCTGAGCACGCGGACGATAAGGGCAGCGCCGCTGGTTAGTGCGCCGAGGACTGCCGCGCCCACGCCCAGCGGTTCGGCCACCGACGGGTGGACCAAGGCAAGGTAGACAGCTGCTGCTGTCGCCATCAGGCCCAGCGCCAGGGCCAGGAGGAGAACGGCCAGGCGCAGTTCCTGGTTGTCGCGGTCCGGGCGGGGTGCGTTCGTGCTGGTGGGCATGCAGGGCTCCTCTACGGTTCGGGCCGTCCGGCAGCCGCAGATGTGCACGGTCCGGACCAATCTGGTCGGCCTGCCGCGGCGTAGGTACACCACGGGCTTGCCGTTCCACGTCATTTGAGCGGGCGGGCCGTGCGGGGACCCGGCGAAGGTGGGGGGCCTCCAACGGGGGCCTGATCGGCGACCGGCCGCCACCGGTACACCATCGGGCTGCACTCTGGCTGCCATTCCGAGAGGCGCCACCGGTTGAGGTGACAGCCTGGCCACGGCCGCGAGCGGCGCCGGTACCTTCCCCTGCATGTCCACCGACATCCCGAGCGCAGCCGATCAGCTGCTGCTCGACCACGCGCACCTGCACGGTCTCGACGTGACCGCGAAGATGTTGGAGGTCTGGAGGAGCCGCCGCCTGCTGCCGGGCAACATCCCCGGCGGAGGCCTGGGCCGCGGCAAGGGCAGCACCTCCAGCCCGGCGCCCGAGAGCTTCGACCTCGTTCTCGGCCTCGCCCGTCACGCCGGCCGCGGGAAGCGCCCGACGGACCTGGCCCTGCTGCTGTTCGCAGAGGGCCTCCCCGTACCCGAGCAGACGGTACGGGCCGCCTTCAACGCAGCGGTGGACACCGTCACCGTCCACGGCGACGACGAACCAGACGGCGACCCGGACCAGCGGCTGGACGACCTCGCCGACCACATCGACGACGCCGGGCTGACCGTGACCCTGGTCCCCGCCCGGGCCCGGAGGATCGACGAAGGCATCGCCCGCCTCGTCCGCGCCGACGGGCAGGAGTGGCCGCCGGCCGAGCTCGCCGCCTTCGACGAAAACCCTGGCCCGTCACCCTCCACCCCCAAGGACGCCGCGCTGGCCGCGGCCGCGGCAGTCATCACCGGGTCGATGTCCCTGGAGGACATCGGCGACATGCTGCGCGCGATGAACCCCACCGCCACGGCCCACCCGATCGCATCCCTCGTCGAGACCACCCGCAAAGACGTCCCCGAGGTCGCCGACACGGTCCTCACCACTGACGGGCACCTGGCCCTCGGCCCTGTACGGGATGCCCGCGACCATCTGCACGACCTGTCCACCACGACTCCCCTGGAAGACCTCGCACGGGCCTGGACGACCGCGGAGCGAGTACGGCAGTGGGCCCTGGACCTGTGCACGCGCGTCGAGGAGGAACTCGCTACGGGACGCCTGGGCGAGGCGGTCGGGGAGTGGCAGAACTGCCGCTACGCGATGGCCGGACTGGACCTGCTCAGCGCGCTGAAGCAGCGCGACTGGCCACCCGCCCAGCACGCCCTCGATACCCTGTTGCTGCTCTACCAGCTCGCGGAGTTCCAGCGCCTCGACCACCTCGTCCCCGGCTGCCACTGGCACCTCCTCGACGCCGAGGGGATGATGCCGCCGCCCACCCGCGAGCTCCTCCAAGACCTCATCAGCCGGAACGCGTCCCCGACCCCCCGAGCTGGGGGCTGATGTCAGACCCGCCTCGTAGCGTCGAAGGCGAGGGCCCGGATCGGGACCATTGAGGACGTGAGGAGCAGGCCATGGGCGAGATCAGTGTCGACAGGCAGCACCTTGACCGGCTGCTGGCCGACAGCGCGAGCACGTACGGAGCCCCCTACCAACGGGCCTTCGCCCAGCTCGCCGAAGCCCATCGCGGCCGGCCCGTCGCCGAGATCCTCCCGCTGCTCCGCCGCGCCGCCGACGAGGCGCTGCTCGGTTTCACGGACGCGGACCTCCGGGAACAGGCGCAGGCGATCAGCACGGGCGAGCCGTACGCCTTGCGCGTCACGGTGGCCTGACCGCGACCCGCGCAGCGCCGGACGGCCCGCCCCGCCCGGGTCAGGCCTTGCGCCGACTGCGGCCGGTGTGGGCGAGGGCGTCGGCGAGCTGGTCGTGGTTCATGGACGAGCGGCCCGAGATGCCGGCGGCGGCAGCCTTCTCGTACAGCTCAGCCTTCGTCAGCGACATCAGCCCCTGACCCTTGGCCGCCTGGCCGGAGCGCGCCCGCTTCTTCGGGGCCGGCGTCTTCTGCCCTCGGGTCGACCTGGCGCCCGGCGAGACAGCCTTGTCGCCGGTGTCCTTGGGACTCCTGGCCCGCTCGACGCTGGCGCGCAGGGCCTCCATGAGGTCGACGGCACCGGTCGGCTTCGCCGCCGGTTCGGCCTTCTCCACCGTCTCCCCGGCAGCCTTCGCCTTCACCAGGGCCTCGACCTTCTCGCGGAAGGAGTCGTGGAACGACTCCGGGTCCCACTCCATGGCCAAGGCGTCGATCAGCTGCATGGCCATCTTCACCTCCGCCGCCGTCGCCTCGACCTTCCCCGGCAGGTCGGGCACCTCGGCGTGCGGATCGCGGAGCTCGTCGGCCCAGTGCAGCGTGTGGATCGTGAGCAGGCCGTCCGCCTCCTCAGCCTTCAGCGCGACCAGGTACTCCCGCCCGCGCATCACGAACGTGGCGATGCCCGCCTTGTTCGACTCGGCCAACGCCCGCTCCAGCAGGGCGTACACCTTCCCGTACTGCGATCCCCGAGGCCCCAGGAAGTACGTCTTGTCGAAGAAGACCGGGTCGATCGTGTCCAGGTCGACGAACCCGGCGACGTCGATCGACCGGGACCGGCCGGGAGCGATCTCGTCGAGCTCCTTCGCCTCGACGATCACGTACTCGCCACCGGTGTCGTAGCCCTTAACGATGTCCGCGAGGCCCACTTCGTCGCCGGTGCGCTCGTTCACGCGCCGGTTCCGGATCCGGTCCGCTGTCCCGCGCTGGAGCTGGTGGAAGTGGATCGTGTGGCTGTCCGTCGCCGTATACAGGCCCACGGGAAGGCTCACGAGCCCGAACCCCAGAACCCCCGTCCACACCGGTCTGGCCATCGCCCGCACCACCCTTCACCGCGGTGTCACTCGGCGCCTTCCCACCCTGCGCCTGATCACCCCCACGGGCAACGCCAGCCCGACCCGCATACACCGGCCCCGGAGCGCCTCCCAGCGTGATGAGGAAGAGCGCTCCAGGGCCCTGTCAGGGCCCTTCCACCTCGCCGCGCTCCCGCGTCCAGGAATGCACGGTGTGCTCGCCCTCGGGCCCCTCTTCGATCAGCACTGGTGCAGAGGTGGTATTCGCAGTGGGTGGTATTCCCCCTGCTATGGAGGCAGGGGCCAGGTCGCGGTGCGGACGCGAGACTCGGAAGGAGCGCGCTGGCCAGGTCGACGTGCCGGATCCGTTCGAACAACGTGATGCCGCAGGCGGTCCTTTTTAAGGTCCAGGTGTGGCGATTCTTGGAAGATTCCTACTCTTCTCCATTCCGCCGCTCTCGACCGACTTCAGCTGGTCCCGCCTTCGGCCGGCCGAAGGCGGCCCCATCGGACGCTGGCATCACTGAACTGTGCGTCGTCGAGAGCGACCCGGCCCCCGTTCACCTGAGCGCGGACGAACGAGACCATGCCGCCGCTGAAGCTGGCGTGGCCGAGTGAGACGGTGCCTCCGTTGAATCGCCCGTGGTGGAAGGTGACCGTGCTGTTGGTGAACTGCCCGTAGTCGAATGTGAGGTTTCCACTGTCGAACCGCGCCGCGTAGAAGGTGACCGTAGCGTCCGTGACCTCCGTGTCGTCGAGGGCGACGGCACCGCCGGTGAAGTGGGCATGGTCGAAACTCAGCGTGCCTCCGGTGAACCGTGCGCGGCGGAAGGCGAGTGAACCGTCATTGAGTTGTGCCCGGTCGAAGGTGATCGTGGCGTTGAGGCACTGTGCGTAGTCGAAGCCGACCGTGGCGCCACTGAACCGTGCTTCGTCCAAGGTGAACGTCCCGCCGCTGAGGCTCGCATGGTGAAACGTGATGTCCCCGGGACCGAACAGCGCGCGGCAGAAGGAAAGCGTGCTGCCGCTGAACCGCGCCTCGTCGAAGCTGACCCTGCTGCCTTGGAATTGCGCTTCGTTGAACGTGACCGCGCCGGCGCCGAATCGTGCGCCGTGAAAGGTGACCGCGCCGTCGAGGAATCCGGCTCGGTCGAAGCTGATCAGGTCACCGACGAAGTCGGCGTCGGCAAAGGAGACCCTGCCGCGAAACCGGCAGCCGGAGAAGTCGCCTCCGTCGAAGGTCGCGCGGGTGAAATCAAGAGCGCAGGTCGACCAGGACGACTCCTCTCGTGACTCCTGGAGGTGATCGCGGATGACCTGGATGATCGTCTGCCGTACCTCCCGTTCTCCCTTCTTGTACTGGTCGGATTCCGGGTTCCATTCGTAGGGCATGCGCAGATAGGCGCACAGGACGTCCACGCAGACCTGGCGTTGCTCTACCCAGTCGTCGGCCAGCCGGGCCATCGCGTATACGCCGGCGAGGCGTACGGCTGGCCCTTCATGGCCGAGCTGGCCGGCTGCCGTGCTGTAGCGCTCGGCGAACTGAGTCGCGTCCGCGCGGTGGGCGTCCCCTTCGGAGATGCGCTGCTTGCGGTAGGCGTACACACCGGCGAGCACCGCACCGAAGACCGTCAGGATGGCAATGCTGAGCCTGATGCCGTCGGGAACGCCCAGGGTCTCCGTGGGTCCCGTCAGCCGACGGACAAGCCAGTACGCCACGACACCGGCGACGCAGACCACGACCACAGCCAGACCGGCCACGATCCACACGGGCCACAGGTCCGGCGCGTACCGACCGCTCGTATGCCGCCATCGGCGCGGCCACCAGCGTGCCCGGGGCATCTTTTCAACTCGCCCGACCGCCCGCGGCGGAAACCAACTCCGCCACGAACTCCCGGCATGAACCGTAACGATCCTCAGGGGCCTTGGCCATCGCCTTCGCCATCACGCTGTCGACAGCCGCTGTGAGCCCCGGACATCTCCCGGAGAGGTCCGGAGGCGGATCGTATTGGTGCGCCCACAGCAGCGCCATGTCCTCGTCCCCCTGGAACACGGGCTCACCCGCAAGGGCTTCATAGACGACGCAGGCGAGGCTGTACAGATCGCCCCGACCGCCTACAGGGCGGCCGGAGATCTGCTCGGGGGCCAGGTAGTCCACGGTACCCACGAATTCACCCACCGTGGTGAAGGACTCGCCCAGCGATGGTTTCGCCAGCCCGAAGTCCATGAGATACGCATAGTAGGGATGATCACCGACATTGCTGCTGGCCACGAGGATGTTGCCGGGCTTCACGTCCCCGTGTACCAGACCGTGCTCGTGCGCGGCGTCGAGCGCCGACGCCACCTGCGCAGCGATGCGCATCGCACCCGTCACCGGCAGCGGACCGTCCCGGTCTAGGAGAGTCCCCAAGTCCGGCCCGTCAACGTAACGCATGGCGATGTACAGGACCCCATTGGCCTCTCCGGCTCCGAAGATCGGCACGATGTGCGGGTGATCGATCGAAGCGGCCACGCGCGACTCATGGATGAACCGCCGACGGAAAACATCATCGCGCGTTCTTTCAGGGGCGAGCGCTTTCAGGGCCACGGAACGGCCCATTCGCGGATCCTTCGCGAGGTACACGACGCCCATACCCCCGCGGCCGATTTCACGCTCCACCTGGTAGCCCGCGATCTGTGCACCGAGCTGAATGGGTTGATATCGGGCCACCTGTCGAAAGTAGCATCCGGACGTCTCGGGTCGATGGATGTCGGTGCGGACCGTCCTCTGCGGCCGTCATCGGATGTCGGGAGCCGTAGAAGAAATCGCGTGTGCCCCGAGCCAGCGGTCCACAGACGTTGCTACGTCTGTGGACGCTCAGGGGTCGCGTCCGGGAGGGCCGTGGCGAGTCTTCCTCGGGCGACGAGGTAGTCGGACCAGCTGTCCTGGAGGTAGGCGGCCCACTGGGTGGTGGTGCTGGGAGAGAAGCCCAGGAGGTCGCTGACAATCTGGGGCGGCATGTCCGAGATCAGTGTGATCATGGCCGTGTTCCGAGCTGCAAGGGTGAGCAGGCCATGCTGACTGAGCCGACACCGGATGGAGTTGGCGCTGCGTGGGCGTCCGGGAGTCTTGCCGGGGAAGAGGTACCCGGGGCCATGACCGGGTCCGCGGATGACGGCAGCAGGACTTTGCGGACGGCTGATGAGCTCCTCCACCAGGGCGGCCAGGCGAGGCGGTAGGAGGGCGCGGGTCTCGTTCACGGTGAGGTAGGCGCCGGTTTCGTCTCTTACGAAGGCATCGGCGGTAAGTTTGGCGATGCGGCTGGCGGGCAGAGCGAAGAGGCGGATCAGGGAGCCGGCGACCCGGACGTCGAGCGGCAGGGCCTCGTCGGTGAGACAGCGGTGGAGCTGGGCGTGTAGTTCGTGGTCGCCGAGGAAGTGCTGGGGCAGTCCCCGCCCGGGGGCGGTGAGGGTGAGGTCGGCGAGACGGCGCAGCCGAACCCATCGGATGAACGCGACCAGTCCTCGGCGATGCCCGGGAGCCTGGGTAAGCCAGTGGTCCAGGGCTGGCTGTGTCGCGGTGTGCAGGCTCAGGCCCTGGGAGTCGAGCCACGCCACGAAGTCGATCGCGCGCAGGATTTCGGTTCGGTCCTGGGCGGCGGAGCCGGCCGTGTAGCGTCCGCGGGCCGATTGGCGGCGGGCGGTCTTGAGGGTGTGCCATTCGGCGAAGGCGTGGATGATCCTCCGCTGGTGGTCTGGCACGGCTTTGATGGTGCGCGCCACCCATAGTTCGGTCTGGGCCAGGTGTTCGTTGCGTTCGGGTAGAACGTTGGCGCTGACGAGCAGGCCGCGGACGTAGCGGGTTCGGGGGTCTTGCGGAAGTGCGTCCAGGAGGTAGTGGGTGAGGTTGGCGTGGTCGGCGGCGAGACGGGCCAGAAGCTGGGCCGCGGCGCTGTGGTCGAGCCAGTGGATCACCGATCGAGGCTGCGGCGCGTCCGCCAGGCACTGAGCCAGCGCTGCCAGCGCCGGCATCGCCTCCAGCTCGGGGCCGAGGAGGCCGTCGACGCGGGTGCCAAGGACACAGCGGGCACAGCGGCCTCCAGTGTAGGGGTTGCCCACGTCCCCGCAGCTGACGCACGTGAAGACCGGTCCAGCCCCGCAGCACCTCCCGCACACCTCAGTCCCGGCGGCAGTGCGGCCGACGAGTGTGCCCTGCTGTCCGCACGATGCGCAGGTGGCGGGGCGGTGACGGCGGCGGAGGTAGCAGGGGCCGCAGACCGGGCCGAGCGGCCACGTGACGTGCACCGGCCGGGCGCGATCGCAGACGCCACAGGGCCGGACCGGGCGGGGGCGGCAGGAGGCACAGTGGAATCCGCCCTGGCGGCCCAGTCTGGCGCCGCGCCTCCACCGGCCGCACACGACGCAGTCGCCCATGAGCGGGTCGCACTTGCGGCACAGGTCCGGGCGGCCATCGGCCGCGCGCCGCTGGATCGGTCCGACCGTCCCGCAGCCCCCGCACCGGCGGGTGGGTAGCCGGTAGCAGCTGGAGCAGACCGGACCCGCTGACGTTCTCGTACGGACACGAGCGACCTGTCCGCACCGCGCACACGGTTCCTCCGGGCGAGGCCAGCAGCTGTAGCAGAGGAACCCACCTTCCGGGGTCCTTCCGGCGGGCGGCCGCTGCTGTCCGCAGCGGCCGCACTCGCGCCACCGGCGCGGGTCGCGGGCGTAGCAGCGGGAACAGACCGGACCGTCCTCCCACAGGGCCGCCGCCGGCTCCTGCTTCCCACAGCGCGTGCAGGTGCGTACCGGTCGGGAGCACGGAAGACAACACCGCCCGTCGGGCGTGGGTTGGCTGACGAGCCGGCTGGTGCTCCCGCACCGTGCGCAGGCCAGCTTCCCCACAAGATGGGCGTGCCCCGCTGCCCGCAGGACGGGAAGCAGCCGTGCCAGGGACAGGGGGCAGTCCGGGGTTGGTGCCGTCAGCCCGTCCGGGTGGAGCGCAAGGTAGGCGTCGAGTTCCCGCACCGGCTGTGACGCCCATGCCTTGCCCTGCTGAAGCAGGTCGCGGGCCGTCTCGTCGGTCACCTGCAGTAAGGCCTGGAGGTGACCGACCATGCGCTCGCGCGCCGTGTCTCGGGCCACGGCCAGGGCGTGGTTGAGCTGGCGCTGGCTCAGGCCTGTCACGGACGGTCCGGGCGCCGCACCACGGTTCGGCGCGGTGTGATCTCCACCGGGCCAACCGTTCCGTCGGCCGTCTTACGGACCTGCTGGTTGACGACTTTCGGCTCGATCAAGTCGTTCGGTGTGCACTGGAGGATGTCGCACAGCGCCACCAGCGTGTCCATGCTCAACCGCTGCGGAGGATGGGCGACCAGCCGGTAGACCTGCTCCCGCGAGAGCGTGACTCCCCGCTCGGCCAGCAGCGGGACCAGGTCGCTGGTCTGGAACATCTCCCGCTCGGCCATCAACAGCCGCAGCTTCCAGGCGTAGCCCATCTTCTTGATCACGGCGCCACGTCCCAGCAGGTGTCGAGCCGCTTCTTCATCGATGCCTCCAGCAGGGTGTTGCGGTACTCGTTGGACACCACCGTGTAGATCGCCGTGGTCGAGCCGTGCGAGTGACCGACCTGCTCCTGGACGAACCGCAGCGGGTAGCCGAACTCAACCAGGTGCGAGATGTACGAGTAGCGCAAGCAGTGCAGATCCAGCACGGCGGCGTCCCTCAACGCGCATAGTGCCCCCTTACGGCCCAGGCCTCGGATACGGCCCGGCCGCGAATCAGCCGCGTCGAACAACGCCTGGAGCTCGTCGTAGGCCAGCGGCCGGCGACTGGGGTTACCCTCGAACTCGACGGTGTGGGCGACCGAGTTGCCCTCGTGGAACACCTCTCGCGGACCCTGCCCGAACCGCTCCGTACACACACCGTCCCAGCCGTACCGGCGATCCAGCAGGTACGAGACGAACAGAGTGATCGTGACCTCGTAGCCGCGGGCGGTGGACAGCTCGATGCCCTTGAGGCCGCCCCGCTGCCCTCGCAGGTGTCCGATGAACGCCTCGCCTTCCTCCGGCGTCCACTGCCACGGGTACAAACCGGAGAACTCGACCATGCGGCGGACCAGCCGCAGCCGGGGCCGGATCGTCCCCTCCCGCAGCAACTGGGCCGCCTGCTGCCGGGCCCAGCCCTCCAGCATCCCTTCGAACACAGCCGGCGCCGGATCGAGATGAACGACGTTCCGCGCCAGCACCAGCCGCGCCGATCCCGGCGCTTCACCACTCACACACCGCTGTTGTAGTGGATGCAACATTGTTGCGGCCAATCCCTCGAACCGGTGATGAGCAGGCCAAGGACTATCGCCCCGCCCCCAGTCTTCGGATCTGACCAGAGCAAACCCTGCTCAGACCTCACGCTGACTGATGCATCCGATGCAATTCGGCTCGTTCCTCGATCCGTACGTCCGCCCGGCTGCCGTAGCGGCCGATGAACCCCCGGAACTTCCGCTCGGCGGTCTTGGAGCGGTCCCACGTGCCAGTGACGGCGGGAGAGGTCGGTGGCCCGAAGCGAAGCCTTACGTGAAACGGCACATGCGGATCATGAGCTGTCGAAATCCCTGCTGCAAGCCGCGAGCCCGAGGACGGGCACCGCCCTCCCTGTTCTCCTCACCACCCGCTGCGAGATCGGCACACCCCGTTATCGAAAAGGTGTTCCGTGCCAGGTGGACTGCGGGTTACTGTCCCTGCACGCAAGGGGAGCACCACATGCACGTAGTCGAATCCGAAGCCCGCCCTGGGCGCCCGCCCGGTGTCACCAGCCCGGGCCCGGACGGACTCACCACCCGCCAGGCTGCCATCGTCTCCTTCATTGAGCAGGCCGTGGCCCGCCAGGGCTACCCGCCCTCGATGCGAGAGATCGGACAAGGCGTACACCTCCGCAGCACCTCCTCCGTCTCACACCAGCTCATGGCGCTGGAACGCAAAGGCGTCCTCTACCGGGACCCACACCGTCCACGCGCCTACCGCGTCCGGCGCGGCCAGCCCGCCGACCGCTCCGGCACCTTGGCCGGCACTGCGCCGGAGGCCGTCCAGGTTCCACTCGTCGGCCGTATCGCTGCCGGAGCGCCGATCCTGGCCGAGGAGGTCGTCGAAGACCTCCTGACGCTGCCGCGGCACCTCGTCGGCGAAGGCGAGCTGTTCGCGCTGAAACTGGAGCGCCGACGGGTTCGTTCCGCCGCCCCGTGTGGAAGTTGTGGCTGTTCATGCAGGTCGGAGGGGCGAGTAGACGCTTCACTCGATCGTGTGGGGATCTGACGATTACTCGCAGATTCCGGGAGTTCTCTCCGTAATTTGCTTCCTTGTGACGGATTCCGGGACTCGTCGCTTCTCCCTCATCACGGGCGGCGACGTGGCTGTGAAGGACCGGCCTGGCGAGCAAGTGCAGCCGGAGCCGGGCCTGGCTGACGTCCTGACGCTCCAGCGACAGACCGCCGCGACCGCGTCCGCAGTAGCCGAGCGGGCGCTCTTCCAGGACTCCCTCGCCGAGTACGTATGGGCCCGGGACGTCGCGGGCCTATCACCACGCACGCTGGAGGCGTTGGTTCAGCCGGTGCTGGAGATCTGCTCTTACTACGACGTCATGCCGTGGCACCTAACCTCGCGGCAACTGGACAAGTACTTCGCGGGCCCGGGCAAGCGACCACGGCATACTACGGTCCGGTCGAAGATCAACCGGATCGACCTCTACTACGCCTTCCTCGAACAGCGGTACGCCGGCGAGGTCCACCGCCGGTTCGGTGCGGTGGTCGAGTCACCCGTTGACGCGTTCAACCGGCCGGTCCATCGCGGGGATTTCGGGCTTCGGATTCCGCCGTCGGCCCGGGCGACGAAGGAGTTCTTCGCCTCGTGGCGGCAGGCGCTGCCTCGGGCGCGGAAGTACCCGGTGGCGGTCCGCAACTACGTGATGTCCAAGTTGACGTACATCTCCGGGGTCCGGGCGGCTGAGCTCTGCCAGGTGCAGCTCGGGGACGTGCACTGGGAGAACGGGCAGTGGGGCCGGTTCCTAGTTCACGGCAAGGGCGCTGGCGGTTCCGGCCCCCGGGACCGCGAAGCCTTCCTCTTCGAAGAGGGCCGAGCGCTCCTGTGGTGGTACGTCGAGGAGGTGCGGGGCGAGTTTCCCGATGACCCCTCCGACCCGCGGGCGCCGCTGTTTCCCTCCGAGCGGCTGGCGAAATCGCTGGCTGGCATGGACGGACTGCTCGCCCCGCCGGTGGTGCCCGATACCTTCCGGCGGGCGCTGAAGATGGCCTCGCACGAGCATCTGCGGGGCCCGGTCAGCGAGCTCTTTCCCCATCTCCTGCGGCACGCCTGCGCGACCCACAACTATGAGGCGGGGATGCCGTTGTGGGACGTGCAGGTCTTGCTCGGCCATGTCTGGGCATCCACCACGGTCGGCTACCTCGCGACCGCGAAGGGCGACCCGGAGCGGGCGAGCCTGGAGTCTTCCCGGCGAGCGGTTCGCCGGCTGAGCACGGAGGCGTGATCCCTTGAAGTGGAACCTGCGCTGGGCCGCGGCCAAGCGCGACATCTGGCGCCCGACCCAGCTGCAGGCCGCCTTTCGGGAAGTGGGATTCACCCCGTCCCTGAGCAAGGTGGCCGCCCTGTGGTCGGGCAAGCCGGTCACCGTCCGGCTGGAGGATCTGGACATGATCTGCGCCGCCCTGAAGTGCACGGTCGCGGACCTGATGGAAGCCGAGCCGGTAGCCGCGGTCGAGGGACGCCCGGAGACCGAGCAGCACGCCGTCGGCGAGAGCGGACCCGCGCGCCCGATTCCCCGACCGGGTAGCGGCGGGGCCCGTCGTTCGCTGCCGCCGAACTGACCGGGGCAACCGGTGATCAGGGGTTTTCGGCTGCTCGGGTCGTGCGGGACGTGCGCGAGCTGGGGAGCGGTGAACGGGAACGCCATGTGCCCTGGATGCGTGCGGGCATGGAGCCGAGTGCCCTCGGGCCGGGACGGTTGGAGCGAGGCTCCGTGCCGCCGCTGCGCCTGGACCGTACCGGTGACGCGGGCGGGGGTGTGCGCGCCCTGCCTGCTGGCGGTCCGCCTGGGAGAGGACGACCCCTGGGCCTGGGGCGAGCTCCACGACGAACCTCTTGCCCCAGGCCGCTCGCGTCAGCTCACCCTGAACCTCGACGGGGTCGCCCTGCCCGAGGCGAGGCCGCTGCGCATGCCCCAAGCCAAGCCCGGGCGGCGAGCGGCCATCCCCGCGTGGTTACGGGCCCGGCATCCCGAACCGGTCCGGGACGATCCCCGGATCTGCCCGCCCCAGGTTCCCGGGCAACTGGGGCTCTTCACCACCCCGGCCCGCCAGTTCGCCCGCACCCACGCGGCCCGCATCGGCGACCGCAACATCCCCGGCTTCGAGGCCGTCTCCGAACAGCTGCAGCAGATGGCCGACGAGCGCCGGGTACGCGCCCGGACCGTATGGATCTGGCGGCTCGAAGGCTTCGCCCGTCTGGCGCTGGCCGCCCGGGACCCCGACGGGCACCAGGTCGCCGCCGTGGCCCTGAAGGACCTCCTCTACAACGGCCCGATCCTCGGACAGGCCCTGGACCGAGCCGGTCTCCTCGCACCGCCCCCACCACGCCGGATGGTCCCGCCGCGTGGAACTGGCCCCACGCGCCAGGGCGGACAACGAGACCCTGAGCTGCGGGGACAGTGCACAAGCTGCCTGGCCTGGGCGAACGACCGCCGGGTCATGTGCGTGCCGTGCACCAGCTGGTGCCACGAGATCCGCAAACGCGGCGGCAGCGAAGCCGAGTGCGGCCGCTGCCACCGCACGATGATGCTCAGCGCCGGGATGTGCCGCATGTGCCGGATCGTCGTCGCCGAGACAGAGGTCGACACCGCCCAGATCGCGATGAAGAACGGCGATCAGCTGTGGTTCACCGGCCCCCATGCCGCCGGACTGGCAGTCGGACGTCTCCAGCCCGGCGCCGCGGCGCCCCAAGGCCGCTTCGCCCACAAACGACGCCGCGCCCGCGCTCGGGCCAAGTCCGAACGCCAACTATCCGAGCACCTTCTGGACCCCACTCAGCTGGAACTCTTCCCGGCCCCGCTCCGGGACTGGACCCGTATGGACACCAGCACGCCGCCCGCCCTCACCGCGGCAGCAGACAGCCTGGTCACCGACTTCACGGCGTACATGCGTAGCCGCGGATGGAACACCGCCTTCTTCAACGGCAGCATCCGAACCCTGCGCATCGTGACCGGCTACCTCGGCGCCGAGGCTCCCATCCAGGAGACCGACATCCGGGCCCTGGCCTCCATGAGAGCCGACCTCCAGGGGGCCCGCGTCATCAACTACCTCCGCCACCGCGGCCTGCTCGCCCCGCAACCGCCCACTGACCCCTGCATCGCCCGCGCCCGGCACCACGCCACCGCCATCGCCCGCCCGGCCTTCTCGACCGCGGTGCACACCTTCATCGACGTACTCCTAGGCCAGGGCAGCACCTCCAGCCGGGCCCGCAGCCCCAAGACCGTCGAGAACTATGTGGGCGCCATCCTGAGCACCCTCCAAGGGTGGATCGCCGATGGGCTCATCGACCCCCGTGAGATCACCAAGAAGCACATCGAGGACGTCCTGGATCCGCTCGACGGCGACCAGGCGCGCCGCCTCCACACCGCACTGCGCTCCTTCTTCAGGGCCCTCAAACGCGAACGCCTCGTCTTCCGAGACCCGGCCCGCAGCGTCTCCCTCACCAGCAGCCGACTCGTGCCGACGGCGCTGCCCTCCGACCGCATCGCCGGTCTCCTGGACCGCCTCGACGACCCGCGCGACCGCCTCATGGTCGCCCTCGTCGCCATCTACGCCCTCCTTCCCGGACAGCTCACCCACCTCCGGCGAACCGACCTCGACCGCAGCAAGGGCCAACTGTGCCTGCGCCGGGCCGGACGCATGGACCACGTCATCTACCTCGACGCCTTCACCCTGCGCCTGGCCACAGCGTGGGAGCTCCAGCGCCACCGGCGCTGGCCCGACAGCTCCAATCCTCACTTCTTCGTCACCCGCAACACCGCCGTCGACGACTCCGGCCCACCCATCAGCGCCGGCGTGGTCCAGTTGCTCTTCCAGCGAGTCGGCCTGCCGGCTGGCCGCCTGCGCATGGACCGCATCGTCGACGAGGCACGCCACAGCGCCGACCCGGTTCGGCTGATGGAGCTCTTTGGCCTGTCCAACCTTTCCGCCACCCGCTATGTCTTGTCGGCACACCCGGAAAGGAAGACCAGCCCTATCGCCCCGTAAGACGCCGCTGTGGGGTGCAGTGCTGGCCGGGGCTGGCGGAGTACGACTGCAAGGCGATCCATCGGTCTTGCGGCGCATTCCGGGGAGCGTACGAGCCTCGGGCGAACACCGAGCAGGAGCCAGTCCAGCGTGCCGCCCTCGTGAACGCCCGGGGTTCTAGGGCCTGTCCGACGGGTCGGTCGCGGTCAGCCGCTCTTCAGCAACCGTGCCTCTTCTTGTAGGGACTCGTTGTGGCTTCGGGATCATTGTTGCCGAGCGTGCCGGTCTGGGGCTAACTCACATGGAAGTGGTTGATGTACATCACCGCTACGGAAAGCGCTTCGTGCTGCGGGGAGTCGATCTGCGGCTGTCGCCGGGAGCACTGACCGGGATCGTGGGTGAGAACGGCGCGGGCAAGTCCACCTTCGTGAAGATTATGGCCGGAGAGCTGCGGCCGAGTGCGGGCCGGGTGCGGCACGGCGGCCGGTTCGGGTACTGCCCGCAGCAGGTGGTGGTCAACGACGCACTGACTGTGCGCCAGCACCTGCTCCTTCTTCAGGCGGCGTTTCGGCTGGCGGATCTGCGGCATGCCGAGGAGGTGATGGATGTGCTGGGTCTGGCCGAGTTCGTCGATGAGCGGGCGGGTGTGCTCAGCGGTGGAACGCGGCAGAAGCTCAACCTCACACTGGCGCTGATGCACGATCCGCGAGTCCTGCTCCTGGACGAGCCGTATCAGGGCTTCGACTGGGACACCTATCTGCGGTTCTGGGAGCTGGCGGCCCGATTGCGTGATCGCGGGTGCTCGGTCCTGGTGGTCTCCCATCTTGCCTACGACACCGAGCGTCTGGATGAGCTGTGGTGCCTGAGCGGTGGCCGACTCCAGCGGCACCTGGCAGGTGCCGCGTGAAGACGCAGGTGATGCTGCTGGTCACAGCGACGCGGTATGCGCTGGTCGAGCACGCCCGTAACCGTTTCGCCATGGTGCTCATCGCTGCGTTCCTACCGGTGTGGACCTGCCTGGCCTACGTCGCGATCCCCGACAGCCCGGCGCCGATCCGGCTGCGGGCCACGGGGGAGCTGCTCGCCCCGCAGGGCAACGAGATCACTGCGATCAGCGGCGCTTTGAACGCCGTCACCCTGATCACGGGCTTTCTGATGTTCGCCGCGACGTTCACCAGCAGTGGCTTCGACCGGCGCCTGGCCATGGCCGGCTACCCCCGCACCCACCTGGTCGCGGCCAAGGTGGGTGCGCTGGCCCTCGCGTCGGCATTGATCTCTGCCTACGCCACCGTCGTGGCCTGCCTGACCTGGACACCTAACCAGCCGCTGCTGCTGGCCGTCGCATTCTTCAGTGCCGGACTGACCTACGGTGTACTGGGAGTCGGGTTCGGCGCGCTGCTGCGCCGTGAGGTCGAGGGCATGTTCGCCATTGTCATGACCAGCATCGTGGACCTGCTGCTGCAAAACCCGATCATGAGTTCTGGTGCGGGCAGCAGCATCACCCGGTTCCTGCCCTCCTACGGCGCGATGCAGGCAGCCACCGCCGCCGGCTTCTCCCACACCGCCACCCCCAGCTACGTCCTGGGGCAGCTGGCCTGGTGCACGGTGGCGGCGCTACTGGGGCTGCTCGCCTTCCACCGCCGCACCCGCAGCACTCTGCCCGCGCCCGGGCCCGCGCCCGGCCGGTCCACCCGACAGGAGGCCATGGCGGGCCACTGACCTGCCGCGGCATGCCCGACTGCGCCGCAACCGATGCGTGTTGATCTCGTTGGGCGGCATGTGACAGCCACCCCGGAACGCACCACTCACACCCAGCGGCGTGCCCCCACAGCGATGGCGGGCCCAGCGCCGTCGAGGCGCGCTGTGATCGGCGACGACCCGGCGCTGCGCGCGGCCTACCAGCATTGCCAGCGCAGCACCAAGGAGCAGGACCCGGCTGAGTACGCGCTGATCCAATTGGTGCCCGGCGCGCTGCGCCCGGCGTGCTGGGCGCTGTGGGCGGCGGCCAACGCCATCGACGATCTGGCCGACGACCGCACCGCCTCGCAGGATGAGCGGGCCACCCGGGTGGAACAGTGGATCACCAGCCTAGGACGCGACCTGGCGGCCGGCCGCAGCATGGACCCGGTACGCCACGCCCTGGTCGACACCGCACTGCGCTGGCGATTGGACCTGAGCGAACTCCACGACTCGATGGTCGTGGTCCAGGACGACACGCGAGGCCGGCAGTTCACGGACTGGAACGCCTGGCGCACATGGGGCCGTGACGACCTGCTGCCCTGGTTCGACCAGGCTCGAGACGTCTTTGACAAGGCCGGCGTCCCCATCGCGCTGCGCCTGGACGCCCAGGAGATCTACGAGACGTTCCTCGACGGGTTCCGCCTCACCGACATCCTCACCGACCTGTCCGCCGACCTCGCGCAAGGTGACCTCCTCCTGCCGGACGAAGCCCTCGACGCCTTCCCGGGGGCCGCCGGTGACCTGAGCCGCCGACGCTGGAGTCCCGCCGCGCACGGTCTGATCACTCACCTGACAGGGCTTGCCCGCCAGTGGGTCACCCAGCCCGCCCTCACCCGGGGCATGCACCCCGGGCCCGCCAACGTCCTGTCCACCATGGCCGACTTGCTGCACGCCCAGCTCGACGCCCTCACCATCGCAGGCCCAGCCATCCTGCATACTCGGCCACAGCCCACCCTCCTCACCAGCACCCGCATTCTCGCCCCCGCTCGCGCCCGCGCCGCACTCGCCTGGACCCTCA
>NZ_JARAYQ010000128.1:0-23203 GCF_033794505.1 Streptomyces sp. MB09-01
CACCACCCTGACGGCGCGCCCGGGTCCCCGCCCGATCCGAAAGGGACGGCCCAAGGATCGTCCCGTCAATGCTCTCCGAGCTGCCTCGGGCGTCGTGGTCCGAAGGTGCGAGCGGCGCGCTGGTGAGGAGCGAGGGGACAGGGCTCAGGAGGCGGAGGTGTCGCCGAAGCGGTCGCGGAGTTCCCGCTTGAGGATCTTGCCGCTGGCGTTGCGCGGGAGGGTGTCCACGAAGAGCACCCGCTTCGGGGCCTTGAAGTGGGCCAGCTTCTCCCGTGCGTACGTCAGCAGCTCCGCCTCGGTCACTTCCCCGCGCGGGACCACGACCGCCGTGACCGCCTCGATCCACCGCTCGTCCGGCAGCCCGACCACCGCGGCCTCCGCCACCCCCGGGTGGGTGTAGAGCACGTCCTCCACCTGGCGCGAGGCGACCAGTACCCCGCCCGAGTTGATGACGTCCTTCACCCGGTCCACGACCGTGAAGTACCCCTGCGCATCGCGCACCGCGAGGTCGCCCGAGCGGAACCAGCCGTCCCGGAAGGCCTTCTCCGAGGCCGCCGGGTCGTTCCAGTACCCGAGGCACAGCTGCGGTGAGCGGTAGACCACCTCACCCGCCGTTCCGTCCGGCACGTGCTTGCCGTCCTCGTCGACGACCTTCGCCTCCACGTGGCGCACCGGCCGCCCGCAGGAGTCCATCCGCCCCTCGTGTTCGTCCGGCCCGAGCACGGTGGCCAGCGGGCCGATCTCGCTCTGACCGAAGCAGTTGTAGAAGCCGAGGCCGGGCAGCCGCTCGCGCAGCCGTTCCAGGACCGGAACCGGCATGATCGAGGCCCCGTAGTACGCCTTCCTCAGCGCGCCCAGCTCGCGCACCGCGAACTCCGGGTGGTTGGCCAGGCCGATCCACACGGAGGGCGGGGCGAAGAGGCTGTCCGCCTCCCCCGCCTCCACCAGGTCGAAGACCTGCTCCGCGACCGGCGCGTCAAGGATGGTGTTGCGCGCCCCCACCGCGAGGTACGGCAGCAGGAAGACGTGCATCTGCGCCGAGTGGTACAGCGGCAGCGAGTGCACCGGCCGGTCGTCCTCGGCCAGGTCCAGCGCCTCGATCGCGCTCTCGTACTCGTGGGCGAGGGCCCGGTGGGTCATCATCGCGCCTTTGGGCAGGGCGGTGGTCCCCGAGGTGTAGAGCAGCTGCGCCAGCCGCCCCGGGTCCGCGTCGGGTTCAAAGGCCAGCGGGTCGGCCAGTTCCGCGAGGAAGGAGCCGGGGGCGTCGCGCAGCAGCCGTACGGGACGTCCGCCGGGGATCCGGCCGGCCAGGTCCGGGTCGGCGAGGACCAGGGCGCTCTCGGAGTCGTCCAGGATGTACGCGAGGTCCTCGCCGGTGAGGTTCTGGTTCACCGGAACGTGGGTGAGCCCGGCCCGGGCGCAGGCGAGGAAGGCGAGGAGATAGGCGTCGCAGTTGTGGGCGAAGGTGGCGACGCGGTCGCCCTCGGCCAGCCCGTACCGCTCCCGCAGGACGGCGGCGCCGGTGGTGACGGCGGCGTCGAGTTCCGCGTACGTCCAGCTCCGGTCGCGGTAGCGGACGGCGAGGCGGCCGGGAACCCGTCGCGCCGTGTCGCGCACCAGCCCGTCGACCGTGTTGTGCCGCACGGCCCGCACCGGCCGTCCTTCCTCCACGGCCTGCTCCGCCGACCCCGCCTGCTCCGCCCGCCCTGCTCGCGCTGCCGTCATGGCGCGATCCTCGTCCCCGCACTCCCAAGGTCAATGACCGGGATACCGAACGGGATGTTGACAGATCATCGGACCGCCTGCATGAGTGTGGGTGCACGGACGCACCGCCTGTCCCACGGGCAACCATGCCCATCCGCAGGCTACTTGGGAGGCACCTTGCACCTCGGCACCCGTCCGATACTCCGCCGCGTCGCCCTCACCGGCGCCGCGCTGCTCGCCGCGACGGCCGCGATGCCGCAGGCCTCGGCGGCGACCGGTGACCGGATACCGGCCGGCGGCGGTCTGTCCGCCGTCATCCGTTACACCGAGAACGGCATCCCCCACATCCTCGCCCGCGATTACGCCCAGCTCGGCTTCGGCACCGGCTGGGCCCAGGCGGCCGACCAGGTCTGTGTCCTCGCCGACGGGTTCGTGACCGTCGCCGGTGAGCGTTCGCGCTGGTTCGGCCCCGACGCCGCACCCGACGGATCCCTCTCCTCCGCGACCCGCAACCTCGCCAGCGACCTGTACTTCAAGGGCGTCCGCGAGTCCGGCACTGTGGAGAGGCTGCTGGCGACCCCTGCCCCGGCCGGTCCCACCAAGGACCTCAAGGAGCTGATGCGCGGCTGGGCCGCCGGGTACAACGCCTGGCTCGCCCAGAACGGGATCACCGACCCCGCCTGCAAGGGGGCCGCCTGGGTCCGCCCGGTCACCCCCACCGACGTGGCCGCCCGCGGCTTCGCGGTCTCCGTCCTCGGCGGCCAGGGACGCGGCATCGACGGCATCACCGCCGCGCAGCCGCCCGCCGCACGACCTCCGGGTGCGCAGCCACCCGCCGCAGCGGCGCCCGGCGCGCCGGCGCCGGCCCGCGGCCCGGCCGCCGAGCCCGATCCGGCGACGGCGGCCCAAGCGGCGCGCGACTTCTTCGACACCGGCCGGTACGACATGGGCTCCAACGCGGTGGCCTTCGCGGGTTCCACCACGGCGAGCGGCAGCGGACTGCTGCTCGGCAACCCGCACTATCCGTGGCAGGGCGGGCGCCGCTTCTGGCAGTCGCAGCAGACCATCCCGGGCAAGCTGAACGTCTCGGGCGGCTCCCTCCTCGGCACCGCCGTGGTCAACATCGGCTTCAACGAGAAGGTCGCGTGGAGCCACACCGTGGCCACCGGCACGCCCGTCAGCCTGCACCAGCTCGCCCTCGACCCCGCCGACCCGACCGCCTACCTGGTCGACGGCAAGCCGGAGGGGATGACCCGGCGGACCGTCACCGTTCCGGTGTCCGACGGCGATCCGGTCACCCGTACCCAGTGGTGGACGCGCTACGGACCGGTCGTCTCGAACCTCGGCCCGGGCCTGCCGCTGCCCTGGACGGCCGGCACGGCGTACGCACTGAACGATCCCAACGCGGCGAACCTGCGCGGCTCCGACACCGCCCTGGCCATGGGCAAGGCCCGCTCGGTCGCCGGGATCCAGGACGCGCTGGCCCGCACGCAGGGCCTGCCCTGGGTCAACACGGTGGCCGCCGATTCCGCGGGCGGCACCCTCTTCACCCAGTCGCAGGTGCTCCCGCGGATCACCGACGAGCTCGCGGCCCGCTGCTCCACCCCGCTGGGCCGGGCCACGTACCCGGCCTCGGGGCTGGCGGTGCTGGACGGCTCGCGCACGGACTGCGCGCTCGGCGCGGATCCGGACGCGGTGCAGCCGGGCGTCTTCGGCCCCGCGAAGGCGCCGACGCTGCGCGACGCCCCGTACGCCGAGAACTCCAACGACAGCGCCTGGCTGGCCCATGCGGAGCGGCCGCTGACCGGCTACGAGCGGGTCTGGGGCAACGTCGCCACCCCGCGCTCGATGCGCACGCGCGGCGCACTCGAGGACGTCTCGGCGATGGCCACGAAGGGCCGGCTGACCGTGTCCGACCTCCAGGAGCAGCAGTTCGCCAACCGGGTCCCGGCCGGCGATCTGGCGGCGGCGGACGCGGCGAAGGCCTGCTCCGCACTGCCGGGCGGCACGGCCACCGGCAGCGACGGGAGCGTGGTGGACGTTTCGGCCGCCTGCCCGGTCCTGGCGGGCTGGGACCGTACGACCGACAGCGCCAGCCGCGGCGCGCTCCTCTTCGACCGGTTCTGGCGCAGGCTGACGGCTTCGACGGCGGCCAAGGACCTGTGGCTGGTGCCGTTCTCGGCGGCCGATCCCGTACGCACTCCCCATACGCTCAACGGGGCGGCGCCGGGCCTCGGGCGGGCGCTCGCGGACGCGGTGGCCGAGCTGAGGGCCGCCGGGATCGCCCTGGACGCCCCGCTGGGCGAGCACCAGTTCGTGGTGCGGGGCGGGCAGAAGCTGCCGGTGGGCGGCGGCACGGAGGCGCTCGGCGTCTGGAACAAGATCGAGGCGCCGTGGAACGCGGCGGCCGGCGGCTACCCGGAGGTCACCCACGGCTCCAGCCACATCCAGGCGGTCGGCTGGGACCGCGGCCACTGCCCGGTGGCGCGCACCCTGCTGACGTACGGCCAGTCCTCGAACCCCGGTTCGCCGTACTCCGCGGACCAGACCCGGCTGTTCTCCCAGGAGCGCTGGGTCACGGCTCGGTTCTGTGAACGGGACATCCTCACCTCCCCGCAGCTGAAGGTGGTCTGGGCCCGCGAGCGGCGCTGACCGCGCCCTCCTCCTGGCCGCCGGTCCTCAGGGGCTGACGGCCAGGAAGAGGTAGGCGGCCAGCAGAACGATGTGCACGCCGCCCTGGAGCAGGGTGGCGCGGCCGGGGGCGATGGTGAGGGCGCTGACCACGACGGTCAGGGCGAGCAGCACCATGTGGACCGGACCGAGGCCCAGCAAGAGAGGGCCGGAGAGCCAGATCGAGGCCAGGGCGATGGCCGGGATGGTCAGGCCGATGCTGGCGATGGCGGAGCCGTAGGCCAGGTTGAGGCTGGTCTGGACACGGCCGCGGCGGGCGGCGCGGACGGCGGCCAGGGTCTCGGGCAGCAGGACGAGCAGGGCGATGATCACACCGACGACGGCGTTGGGCAGGCCGGCGTCGGCGACGCCCTTCTCGATGGTCGGGGAGACGGCCTTGGCGTCGCCGACCACCGCGACGAGCGCGACCACCAGCAGGCCGAGGCTGATCAGGGCGGCGCGGGCGGTGGGCGGGGCGGCGTGGTCCTCTTTCTCGCCCGGGCCGCCCGGGCCGTCGGCCGGCCGCTCGGTTTCCACGGGCAGGAAGTAGTCCCGGTGACGGACCGTCTGGACGGCGACGAACAGGCCGTACAGGGCGAGCGAGGCGATGGCGGCGAAGGTCAGCTGGGCGGTGGAGAACTCCGGGCCGGGCTTGCTCGTGGTGAAGGTCGGCAGCACCAGGCTGAGGACGGCGAGGGTCGCGACGGTGGCGAGGGCCGCGCCGGAGCCCTCGGGGTTGAAGACCGCGACCCGGTTGCGCAGGGCTCTGACGAAGAGGGACAGGCCGACGATGCCGTTGCAGGTGATCATGACGGCGGCGAAGACCGTGTCCCGGGCGAGCGAGGAGGTCTTGTCCCCGCCGTCGGCCATCAGGGTGACGATGAGGGCCACTTCGATGACGGTGACCGCGACGGCGAGCACGAGGGAGCCGAACGGTTCCCCGACCCGGTGGGCGACGACCTCGGCGTGGTGGACGGCCGCCAGTACCGCGCCCGCGAGGCAGAGCGCGACCAGCACCACCCCGAGCGCGGGCAGGTCGCGTCCCCAGCTGAGGACGAGCGCGACGAGCGCCACCAGGGGGACCACGAGGGTCCAGTCGGTCAGGGCGGATCTGCGGGTAGCCGTACTCATATAAGCAAACTTGCCAGAAATGCCCCTCTGATGCGGTGTCGTCCGCGTCACGCGCGGCGGGCGTGACGGGGGTGGCGGAGCCTCAGGCGGGGCGTGGCGTCTGGTGCGGTGTCCCCGGAAATACCGGCACGGCGCCGCAGAATGGGGCATGACCTCAGCGGACGCACCCTCGCCCTGGACCGGGGAGGACCTGAACCGGCTGCACCGCGTCGCGGTCCGGGCGTTGCAGCGCCACGTCTCCCCGGCACCCGGGGCCGAGGGCGCCGCCGGGGGCGCGGGCCGGCCCGTACGCGGGGTGGTGCAGCCGCCGGAATGCCCGGACACCACCCGCGTGGTCCTGTGGGACGGCCGCGACCTGGACAGTTCGGTCGCCTACGACCTGCCTCTGGTCGACGCCTCCTACGACTGCAACGTCCCGTGGAGCGTCATCGCCGCGGTGCTGCGGCAGCTGGCCGCCGCCGGACCCGACCCGGCCGCCGCCCGGGCCACGGACGGCCTGGGCATCCCGGTCGTCGACGCCCGCGCCGCGACCCGGCGGTTCCTGGAGGAGCCCGCGTACGACCTCACCGACGCGCTCCACGCCGCCGTCTCCATGATCGGGTACTACGGCGAGGACCCGGATCCCGAGCCCGAGCTGCTGCTCGCCGGTTTCCTGCTGGTCGCCCCCGCCACGGTACGGCTGTACGTCGACCGGACGGCGGGTGCCGCCTCGGCTGCCGGGCCGGCCGGACGGATCGGTGTGGACATCGCGCTGCGGGACGAGGAGGGAGCCGTACGAGGGGGGTTCACCGGGACGATGGCGGCGCTGCCCTCCCTCGTACGCGACGAGCTCGACTGGAACACCTCGGAGGCCGAGGACCCCTACTGCACGGGGGTCTACGACTTCACCTCCTGGTGACGCGGAATCAGCGGGACGAGCGGGACCGGCGGGACGAGCGGGATCAGCGGGATCAGCGGATCAGCCCGATTACCCCGATCGGCCGGAGCCCGCGCGATCACATGGCCCGGTCGTGGCCCTCCCAGTAAGGGTCGCGCAGCCGCCGCTTGTAGAGCTTGCCGTTCGGATCGCGCGGCATCGTCTCGATGAAGTCGACCGTCTTGGGGCGCTTGTAGCCGGCGAGTTGGCGTTCGCAGTGGTGCAGGATCTCCGCGGCGAGCGCGTCGCCCGCGACGAAGCCCTCGGCCGGTTCGATGACCGCCTTGACCTCCTCGCCCCAGTCGGCGTGCGGGATGCCGAAGGCGGCGGCATCCGCGACGGCCGGGTGGGTGAGCAGGGCCGATTCGATCTCGGCGGGGTAGATGTTCACCCCGCCGGAGATGATCATGTCGATCTTGCGGTCGCGGAGGAAGAGGTACCCGTCCTCGTCCATCAGGCCGAGGTCGCCGACGGTGAAGAAGTCGCCGATGCGGTTCTTCTTCGTCTTGCCCTCGTCCTTGTGGTAGCTGAAGCCGCCGGTGTTCATCTTGATGTAGACGGTGCCCAGTTCCCCGGCGGGCAGCCGGTTGCCGACGTCGTCGAAGACGGCCAGTTCGCTGATCGGCCAGGCCTTGCCCACGGTTCCCGGCTTCTTC
The DNA here is from genome assembly GCF_033794505.1 of Streptomyces sp. MB09-01. Lineage (NCBI taxonomy): Bacteria > Bacillati > Actinomycetota > Actinomycetes > Kitasatosporales > Streptomycetaceae > Streptomyces > Streptomyces sp. MB09-01. The sequence goes on from NZ_JARAYQ010000128.1 coordinate 7,078, forward strand.
AGCCAATCCTCGGCGGTCGCGAAGGCGCCGCCGCCCTCGCTCGCCGCGTAGTACTCCTCCACGCAGCCGCCCCACCAGTCGATCATCGCCCGTTTGACGTGGTCGGGGCAGGGCGCGGCGCCGTGGATGGCGTGCCGCATCGAGGAGACGTCGTAGGCGTCCTTCGTCTCCTGGGGGAGCGCCAGCAGCCGGTGGAACTGCGTGGGCACCATGTGGGTGTGCGTGCAGGCGTGCCGGTCGATCAGGCGCAGCATGTCCTGCGGGGTCCACTTGTCCATCAGGACCAGCGGGTGCCCGATGTGCAGGGCGGCGCCCGCGAACTGGAGGACGGCCGTGTGGTAGAGCGGCGAGCAGACCAGGTGGACGTTGCCGTCGAAGGGGCGGATGCCGAAGATGCCGAGGAAGCCCCCGAGGTAGGTCTCCTCCGGGAGCTTGCCGGGCAGCGGGCGGCGGATCCCGCGCGGGCGGCCGGTGGTGCCGGAGGTGTAGTTCATGACCCAGCCGAGGGTGCGCTCCCCGGGGACCGTCCCGGGCTGCCCGGCGAGGAGGTCCCCGTACGGGCGGAAGCCCGCGACCGCGCCGACGGCGTATCGGTGGCTCGCGGGGAGGGCGGCCTCGTCGGCCGCGGCGGTGGCGGCGTCGGCGAAGCGTTCGTGGGCCACGAGCACCTTGGCCCCGGAGTCGGAGACGATCCAGGCGATCTCGGGGCCGACGAGATGGTGGTTGACGGGGACGAGGTAGAAGCCGGCCTGGGAGGCGGCGAGGTAGGCGGTGAGGAACTCGACGCCGTTGGGGAGGACGACGGCGAAGACGTCCCCCTGCTGCAGGCCGGCGGCGCGCAGGCCGTGGACGAGGCGGTTGACGTCGGCGTGCAGCCGGCCGGCGGTCCACTCCTCGCCTTCGGGGGTGACGAGGACGGTGCGCTCGGGGTCTGCGGCGGCCTGCGCCCAGAACCCGTTGGGCAACTGGTTGTCGGTCATGCTGCTCACGCCTCTCAGACTCGGCCGGCGATGCGGTTGATGCGGTCGATGGCGCGCTCGAACCCGGTCGTGAGGTCGTCGAAGACGGCCTGGACGCTGCGTTCGCTGTTCATCCGTCCGACGATCTGGCCGACAGGGGTGCCGAGCAGCGGCTGGACCTCGTACTTCTGGATCCGGGAGACGGCCTCGGCGACGAGCAGGCCCTGGAGCGGCATGGGCAGCGCGCCCGGGCCCTCCGGGTCGTCCCAGGCGTCGGTCCACTCGGTGCGGAGCTGGCGGGCGGGTTTGCCGGTGAGGGCGCGGGAGCGGACGGTGTCGCCGGAGCCCGCGGCGAGCAGCTTCTCGGTGAGGGCGCGCGAGTGGAGGTCGGCCTCGGTGGTGGTGAGCCACAGGGAACCGAGCCAGGCACCCTGGGCGCCGAGGGCGAGTCCGGCGGCGATCTGCTGGCCGCTGCCGATGCCGCCGGCGGCGAGGACCGGGAGCGGGGCGACGGCTTCGGCGATCTCGGGGACCAGGACCATGGTGGCGATGTCGCCGGTGTGGCCGCCGGCTTCGTAGCCCTGGGCGACGACGATGTCGATGCCGGCTTCCGCATGGCGGCGGGCGTGCTTGGCGCTGCCGGCGAGGGCGGCGACGAGGACGCCGTGGTCGTGGGCGCGGGAGATGACGTCGGCGGGCGGGGAACCGAGGGCGTTCGCCAGGAGTTTGATGGGGTAGTCGAAGGCGACGTCGAGCTGGTTGCGGGCGACCTGCTCCATCCAGCCCGTGATGCGCCAGCCGGAGGCCTCGCCTTCGGCTAGCTCGGGCACGTGGTGCTTGGCGAGGGTGTCGCGGACGAAGGCGTGGTGCCCGGCCGGGATCATCGCCTCGATGTCGGCTTCGCTGATGCCGTCGACGGCCTTCTTGGCGGGCATGACGACGTCGAGGCCGTAGGGCTTGTCGTCGGTGTGCGCCTGCATCCAGTCGAGGTCGCGTTTGAGGTCGTCGGGAGCGGTGTAGCGGACCGCACCGAGTACGCCGAAGCCACCCGCGCGGGTGATGGCCGCGGCGACCGCCGGGAAGGGCGTGAAGCCGAAGATGGCGTGCTCGACTCCCAGTTTCTTGCTCAGCTCCGTCTCCATGGGCGGCAGGATGCCGCAGCCCGGCACGCGAGGGAAGAGATTTTCTGATGCAGTGTCAGATTCTTTACGGGCCGGTCGGTGCGGAGGGTGCCCGACGGGCGGGCAGATAACCACTAGCGTGCGGATCGCCTGCGGCGCGCCGGGCAGATCCGTGAGGCCCGGGGCCCGTTCGCCTGCCGGCGCGCGCACGGCAGGTGCCGGGGCCCCGGCCGCACGAATGCGGGCGGAGGACGACGCGCAGCCGGACAGCGGGTTGCGGGTTGCGGGTTGCGGGTTGCGGACGAGGAGGGCCGGATGGCAGCGGACACGGGGGCCGAAGCGGTGGCGGAGGCCGGCACGGAACGGACGGGCGGCACGGGCGGCACCGGCCTCGAGCAACCGCACGAGCGCGAAGGAGGGGGCGAGCCGGGGCGGGGGCTGAGCCGCCGCCGGCTCGGGGCGCGACTGCTCGCGCTCGGCGGGGTGCTCGTCCTGCACGCCGCGCTCCCCGGCGCCGCCGCCGGGGCCTCGGGCAACCCGGCCGAGCGACGCGCCCTCCAGGGCCTGCGGCTGCGGTACGGATCCGCACGCCAGGCCGGCCTGCTGGAGAAGCACCTCGAAGGGGTCGCGGACGAGGCCCGGCGGTTCCTCGGCCCCTCCCCCGAACACCCCTACTACGCCGGTGCGGTGGTCCTCGCGGGCCGGGGCCGCACCATCGCCCTGCACCGCGCCATGGGCGAGGCCGTGCGCTACGCGGACTACGACGGGCGGACCGACCGGGTCCGGGAGTTCCCGGCGGCCGAGCGGATCGCGATGGCCGAGGACACGGTCTTCGATCTGGCCTCGCTGACCAAGCTGTTCACCTCCATCCTGGCCGTGCAGCAGATGGAACGGGGGCACTTGGAGCTGGAGGCTCCGGTGCGCCGGTACCTGCCGGAGTTCACGGGGGGCGGCAAGGAGGTGATCACGGTCCGTCAACTGCTCACGCACACCTCGGGGCTGCGTTCCTGGGCGCCCTTCTACAAGGAGTCCACGCGGGAGGGTCGCCTGAGGCTGCTGTGGTCGGTGAGGCCCCAGGAGACTCCGGGAACGGTCTACCGGTACTCCGACCTGAACCTGATCACCCTCCAGCTGCTCTTGGAACAGATCACCGGTCGCACTCTGGATGTCCTGCTCCGCGACGAGATCACTGCTCCACTCGGGATGCACCGCACTCGTTACAATCCACCGCTCTCCTGGCGCCGGGTCACCGCCGCCACCGAGGTACAGCGCCCGCCCTGGTCCGGCCTGGACCGCGGGCTGGTGTGGGGCGAGGTCCACGACGAGAACGCGTACGCGCTCGGCGGCGTCGCGGGCCACGCCGGCGTCTTCGGCACCGCCTGGGACCTGGCCGTCCTCGCCCGCACCCTCCTCGACGGCGGGGTCTACGCGGGCAAGCGCATCCTGCGCCCGTCCTCCGTCGAGCTGCTCTTCACGGACTACAACACCGCCTTCCCGGGCGACGACCACGGCCTCGGCTTCGAGCTCTACCAGCACTGGTACATGGGCGCCATGGCCACCCCGCACTCCGCCGGGCACACCGGCTTCACCGGCACCTCCCTGGTCCTCGACCCCTCCACCGACTCCTTCCTGATCCTGCTCGGCAACTCCGTCCACCCCGTGCGCACCTGGCGGGCCGGCAGCGCGCCGCGCGTCGCCGCCGGCAACCGCTTCGCCCGCGCCGTCCCGGTCCGCACCCGGCACGGCGGCGCGGCCTGGTTCTCCGGGATCGAGCCGGGCGCCTCCGGCACGCTCACCCTCCCGCCGCTCACCCCGGCCACGGACGGGGCCCGGCTGCGCTGCGCGGTGTGGTGGGACACCGTGCCCGGCGAGGGCGCCCTGCACCTGGAGGCCTCATCCGACGGGGAGCGCTGGGAACCGCTGCCCTTCAGCACCCTCCGGTCCACCGGCGGCGTGCCCGAGCAATGGCCACGCGGCTCGGTGAGCGGCTGGTCCGGCCGCATCTGGCACCGCCTCGAAGCCCCCCTCACCGGCGCCGGGCCGGGCCGGGAGGTACGCCTGCGCTTCCGCCACGCCGCGACCGGCCGCTACGTCGGCCGCGGGATCTACGTGGACGTCATCCGCGTGTCGGAACCGGCCCGCCTCCTCTTCTCGGAAGACCGCCCCGCCGACGCCGTCCGCCTCGAAGCCACCGGCTGGACCCGCTCCGCGGACTAGGCGTGGGCGAGGCGACGTGGGCGCGGTCGTCGACGGGGTCCCCGGACTCAGCGGCTCACCACGGTCTCCCGGTCCATGCGGGTCAGCTTCTCGGGGTTGCGCACGGTGTAGATGCCGGTGACGACCCCATCGTCCATCCGCATGGCCACGACCAGGTCGATCTCCCCGTCGATCCGCACGATCAGCGCCGGATGGCCGTTGATCTGGGCCGGCTCCAGCGTCGACACGGGTCCCCACGCCGCCACGCCGGCGGCCAGCAGGCGGGCGACCTTCTCGGCTCCCACGGTGGGCCGGGGCATGGCCTGCTTGATGCCTCCGCCGTCGCTCAGGGCGACGACGTCCGGCGCGAGGAGGTCGACGAGGGCCTGCAGGTCTCCCGTCTCCACGGCCCGCTGGAAGGCCCCGAGCGCGGCCCGGGTCTCGGCCGTGGACACGACACCGCGCTGACGGCGCGCGGCCACGTGCGCCCGCGCCCGGTGGGCGATCTGCCGGACCGCGGCAGGGCTCTTGTCCACGGCCTCCGCGATCTCCTCGTACCCGAGGTCGAAGACGTCGCGCAGTACGAACACCGCCCGCTCGGTCGGTGCGAGCGTCTCGAGAACCAGCATCATCGCCATCGAGATGCTGTCGGCCAGCTCGACGTCCTCGGCCACGTCCGGCGCGGTGAGCAGCGGCTCGGGCAGCCAGGGGCCGACGTACGACTCCTTGCGCCGGCCGAGCGTGCGCAGCCGGCCGAGGGCCTGCCGGGTGGTGATCCGGACCAGGTACGCACGCTGCTCGCGCACCGTGTCGAGATCGACGGCCGCCCAGCGCAGCCAGGTCTCCTGGAGGACGTCCTCCGCGTCCACGGCCGACCCGAGCATCTCGTAGGCGACGGTGAAGAGCAGGTTGCGGTGGGTGACGAACGCCTCGGTGGCGGGGTCGGGACGGCGATCGTCCTCGCTCATGCCGTATCTCCTGTTTCTTCGGTTTCTTCTGCTTCTTCTGTCTCATGGCTCTCGACCGTGCCGCCCACAAGACACCGGGTCCCGCCGTCCTGTGACACCTCGCCCGCTGTGACGCGCGACACGCCGAAGGGATGTCACAGGGCCCGGCCCGCCGGCATCTCATGTCCGACCAGTCACCGAGGCAGGAGGCCGACATGAAGGTGGTAGTGGTGGGCGCCGGTTACGCGGGCATGCTTGCGGCGAACCGGATCGCCAAGAAGGTGAAGACCGCCCAGATCACGGTGATCAATCCGCGCCCCGACTTCGTGGAGCGCGTACGGCTGCACCAGCAGATCGCGGGAACCGCCGTCGCGGCGGCGCCCCTCGCGTCGATGCTGCGCGACGGGATCGCTTCGCGGGTCGGCACGGTCGACAGGATCGGAGACGGCAGCCTCGTCCTCGACGACGGGGCGAGCTTCGACTTCGACTACGCGTTCCTCGCCGTGGGCAGCACGGTGCGGCCGATGCCGGGGACCGTCCCGGTCGGCACGTGGGAGGGCGCCGAGCGGGCCCGCGTGGCACTCGCCGCCCTCCCCGCGGGCAGCACGGTCACGGTCATCGGGGGCGGTGCCACGGGCGTGGAGACGGCGGCGGAGGTGGCCGAGGCGAGGCCTGACCTCCAGGTGCGGATCGTCGGGTCGTCGGTCGGCCGGGACTTCTCCCACCGGGCGTTCCAGCGGGTCCGGTCCGGGCTGGAGCGGCTGGGGGTCGCCGTCGTGGACGACGGCGTCACGGCGGTCGCCGACGGCGTGGTGCGCCTTCGGTCGGGAGCGGGGTTCGCCTCGGACCTGACCCTGTGGGCGATCGTGTCGGGCGTCCCCGACCTCGCGGCACGCAGCGGCCTCGAGGTCGATGCGGAGGGCCGTGCGGTCGTGGACGCGTACCTGCGGAGCGTCGACGACGAACGGATCTTCGTCGTGGGCGACTGCGCGGCCGTACCCGGGGCCCGTTTCGCCTGCGCCCTCGCCACGCCGCAGGCGGCTCACGCGGTCGACACGCTGGCCCGCCTGAGCGAGGGCCGCCAGCCCGAGCCGTACTCCCTGCGTTACCTCGCGCGGGCCGTCACGCTCGGACGCAAGGACGCGGTGGGCCAGTTCACCCGCGCCGACGACTCCCTCCGGCGTGCGTACGTCACCGGACGCACCGCCGCCGTGATCAAGGAGTTGGCGTCCCGCGGCGGAAAGTACGGCGCCCGCACGGGAACCGGCGCCTAGAGACAGGACCCAGGGGGCGCTACGCGTCCTGCCGGCGGCTCACCATCTCGGTGATCCAGACCGGTGCGAACGGAGAGGTGCAGCCCGGAGAGGTCGGGTAGTCCTTGAGCACTTCGAGGCGCTCACCGAGGTCGATGGCACGCGTGCGGCACTCGGGGTGCTCGATCCCGATCTGGGCCAGGCAGTGGTTCATCGCCCACTGCAGGCGCTCCGGGGCGTCCTTCATCTGCGTCTCGATGACGTCGAGCAGTCCGGCGAGGTCGAGGCCCTCGGGCTTCCTCGCGACGCGTTCGGTGGTCAGCGCCCAGCCGGCACTCGCGACCACCGGATCCGGGTCGGCGGACCAGGCGGCACGCAGCTCTTCGTGGTGCGGGTTCTTCTTCACGACGTAGTTCACGAGCCAGTCGTGCACCTTGGGTGTGCGGGCCCCGCGCAGCATGGTGTCCAGCTCGTCAGGCCCGAACGCCTTCGGGCGGCAGATCAGGATCGCCAGCAGTCTCGCCGCGGTGTCGTCCGTCTCCCAGAGCCGGACCGCGAGTTCCTGCTGCGTCTTCAGCCGCTTCGCGAGCGCGCGCAGCTCGCCGAGGTTCACACCGTGGTCGTCGCCGTGCTTCTCGTTCACGGCGCGCGCCTTCGGGTCCTCGAGTGCGGCCAGCTCGGCCATCACCTCGGCCACCGCCGTCCCGGTCAACACCGTCTCGGCCATCCCAGCCTCCCGTCCGTCCCGTGCGGGATGCAGCCTACGGCGCAAGGCGGCCCCTGGGGTACACGCGCCGGCGCCGTGGCCGAGCGGACGACGCGGGGCGCTCGGCGGGCCGGGGCGAGCGGTCATCCGTACGCAGTCGGACGGGGCCGCTCGCCCCGGTGCGTCACGCCGCCCGGGCGCCGGCCGGCTGCGGTTCGCGGCGCATCGCCCACAGCGTCGGGCCGCCTCCGGGCAGCCGGACTTCCTCGCGCACGGTGAAGCCGAAGTGCTCGTAGAAGGGAAGGTTGTCCGCCTTGGAGGACTCCAGACAGGCCGGCAGGCCCGCGGCGTCGGCCTTGGCCAGGCCCGAGCGCAGCAGGGCGGCCCCCTGGCCCGTGCCCTGGGCGGCGGGGTCGGCGCCGATCACCGCGAGGTACCAGTGCGGTGCCCGGGGCGTGTGCTGGGCGGCCGCCTCGACGGCCGCCCCGAACAGCTCGGCCCGGTCGCCGAGGATGGTCCGCAGCTGCTGGATGGTTTCCGCGTCGGGAACGGCCTTGGCCTGTGTCTCCGGCGGCACCCAGAAGGCCGCCGCGGCCTCGGTGAACTCGCACACGGCGTTGGAGACGTACTGCCGGGTGAAGAGCGTCGTGAAGTAACTGCCCAGTGACGCCTCGCGCGAGGAGTCGTCGGGGAAGAACCAGCGCATCATCGGGTCGTCGTCGAAGGCCCGGGCCAGGGAGCGGCTGTCAGCCCTGCATCGTCGATCGCTGCCGTCTTCGGCGTGTTCGGTATCAGCATACGGACATTTTGCATCTGATGATCTTGAACGGTGCGGGCGGGGTCCGACGTCGGACACGGGACGCCCGGACACGGGAGGCCGGACACCCGACGCCCGCATCCCCGACACCGCCGCTCGGGCCTGTATCGAAAGTGGATCTTTCTCCATGAATGATCTCCGTTCATGGGGCGGGGTGATCTCACTGATGAACAGTGGGCGGTGTTGGAGCCGTTGTTGCCGATGGGGACGAAGGCGGGGCGATCGCGTGGGAGCTGAGCGTCGATTCCACGGTGTGCCGCGCCCATCAGCACGCGACTGGAGCCCGGAAGCAGGGTGACCTTCAGAGGGAACCGCCGGGTGGTGTCTTCACCGAGCCCCGAGATCATGGACTGGGACGCTCGCGCGGCGGGTTCACCACCAAGGTGCACCTGACCGTCGAGCAGGACCAGAAGCCCATGTCGATCGTGGTAGCAGCCGGGCAGCGCGGCGACTCGCCGCAGTTCGAACCCGTGCTGAGGAAGGTCCGCGCGCCCCGCATCGGGCCGGGCCGGCCGCGCGTCCGTCCCGATCGGGTGCGTGCCGATAAGGCGTACGCCCCCCGCAAGAACCGCGCTTACCTGCGTCGCCGGGGGATCCGCTGCACCATCCCGGACAAGGTCGATCAGGCGCGCCACCGCAAGCAGCGCGGCTCTCGCGGCGGCCGGCCGCCGAAGTTCGACCCAGTCGACTACCGTGAGCGCCACGCGGTCGAGTGTGGGATCAACCGCCTCAAGAGGTACCGCGCCGTCGCCACGCGATACGACAAGCAACCGGTCCGCTATGAGGCGACCGTCCTCATAGCGGCCATCGGTGAATGACTGTGACCAGCACACATCAAGCGCGTTCAAAACGAGCCCGAAGGCGTGGAGGTGCTCTCACTCCACGGCAGCATTGAGGAGAATCTGCGCCAGCTCGCGCGGCTGGGAGAACATCGGCCAATGACCGGTGTCCATCTTGGCCAGCCGCCAGCGCTTGCTGTTCAGCAGCTCGGCCACATCATCGTCGGGCTCGGCGTCATCGGGCTCGGCCCCCGGCATCACGCACAGGATGTATGTCGCCGGAAGTTCACCGAGCGGCCCCGCCAGCACAGCGGGCTCGGTCAGCGTGGCACCTGGGTGAGGCGTCGAGCCACGCACGAGGCGTGCGATCTGCTCATCGGTGAGACCTTCGCCATCGTAATGAGCAGCTGGCGCGAGCGGCCAAAACCCTCCGCTCTCGGCGATCGATGCCTCCACTGCCGCCCCGCCGTCCGGCCAGGCGGAGACAAACGACTCGCCGTCAGTTGGAACACTTGAGTCGACGAATACCACGCGGGCCAGTCGGTCACCGATCCGCTCCGCGGCCTGACCTACCGGGATGCCCGAGTAGCTGTGACCCACCAGGACTACGTCACGCAGACCCTGGCGTTCTACCTCGGCAACGATGTCCTGGACGTGAGTCGCTTGCCCCGCCGGTACACCCCGCTTGTCAGCAAGACCGGACAGCGTCAACGGATAGACGCCGTGGCCAGCCGCGCGCAGATACGGCACCACCTCGCCCCACGCCCACGCCCCGAGCCGTGCACCTGCAACCAGCACGAAGTTCACCATGCCCGCACCGTAGCCGGGCAGCCTGACGATCTCCTAGAAAATACTTTCGATACAGGCCCTAGACGAGTAGTTCCGATGTGTTCGGCTCAGTAATGACGACGGCGTGGCCGAGGACAGGGGGATGTGTCGTTCTGGCCGGCGCGCAGAGGGTACGAGCGCGCCTGGCGCCACGAGCGTAAGCCCGGGCGCACGAGCGCGCCGGTCACGAGCCACCGCACGCCGCCTCCAGCGGAACGGACACGTGTATACCCGCCGAGCGGACGGAAAGCCTTCACCTCCATCTGCCAACTCAGCTCTGGGTGCCTGCGAAGCGCGCAGGTTCCAGAATCCTGGGCATCGTTCAGCAGGAACCCCGCGCGGTCATCCTGGCGATTGCCGGGCTTCTCGCGCGGGTTCGCTGTCCAAGAGCGAGTAGGGCAGGGGCAGGGGTTGCCGGTCTGAAAGCCGGAGGAGTCCTCGGCGGCAGCCTGCGGCATCCCCCAGAGCCGTGGCCAGGTCGCTGAACGAAAGTTGGCTCCGGGAGGTCAGGCCGAGCCAACAGTTCCTGCCCACAGTAAGTGACCGAACGGTTACGATGTGCCTATGGGTGCTGACATCGACACGATCGCTAAGAACTTCGCGGACCACTACTGCCATACGTTCGACAACCAGCGAGAGGGGCTGGCAAAGTACTACAGAGAGCAATCCATGCTGCACTTTGAGGGCGAGGCCCGCCTGGGCCGGGAGTCCATCATGGAGAAGCTGACGAACTCGTTCCTGAAGACTCAGCACCGCATCAGCACCTTCGACGCGCAGCCCACCAACATCGTCCCCGGCGCTGTCCTCATCCTGGTCAACGGCGAAGTGCTTATTGACGACGAGCCGCGTGCGCTGCAGTTCACACAGACGTTCCACCTGATTCCGGACGATAAATCGTACTGGCTTCTGAACGACATCTTCCGGCTCACCTACTCCTGAGGCTGTCACCCACTCGGCAGCCGACCGCAGCGACGCAGGGCGCCCGATGCCGGGAGCCAAGGTGGTGGTCGTCACCTTGGCCCGGTCAACCTTCGGCGTCCTCGTCGAGGTCGACTGCGGCCGATCGTGTATCTCAGTGATCGAATGCGGTCAGCGACCGCAGGACCGGTGCGCCGGTCTTGTGGTTGTGCCAGATCGCTGCGGCCATGGCGAGGATGCGCTGGGCGACGCGGACGGCGACTCCCTCGAAGGTGCGTCCGCCGTGCTGTTCCAGGTCAAGCTGGCCCTTGAGAGTGTCGTTGACCGATTCGATCAGCTGCCGCACCGATTTCAGCAGGGCCTCGCCATTACGGCGTTTCTCCCGCTTGAACGAGGGGCGGAGCAGCTCGGCGCCCTGGAAGGCGAGAGCGGTTTCGAACTCTTTGGAGGCGAAACCCTTGTCCGCGATGATCAGCAGGCTGGGCCGGTCGGCAACCAGGTGCGGTTCGCGGTCCAGCATCGCGGCCAGCACCTCCCGCTCGTCGATCTTCGGGTTCGCCAGGGCCCAGGTGACCGGCATCCCAGTCGGTGTGCATGCCAGATACAAACGCAGGCCCCAGAAGAACCGCGAGTGCGAGGCGCAGTACCCGTATCCGGCCCAGCCGGCCATCTGTGACCGCTTCACCGTGGGCCGCGACATGCCACACGGCACCGGCGTGGAGTCGACGATCCAGTGGTTGTCGAACCAGAAGTCCGTGTCCACCGCGAGCAGTCGTATCGCTTCCTTGACCAGCGGCAGCGCGGCCCGCAGCCTCTTGTTGTATCCCGGCCGCTTGGGCAGGTACGGGAACATCGAGCCCAGATTAGCGCGGGCGAAGCGCAGCCAGCGGGCCTCCGAGGTGAAACCCAGCAGGGCCTGCGCCACGGCCAGACAGACCAGCTCGGAGTCGCTCAACAGCGGCGGGCGGCCCAGGCGTCGGGGCTCTCCGATCTCGTCGTCAAACTTCACATACAGTCCGGTGATGAGGGTGTCCAGGCGCTCGTTCGTCACACAACGATCTTGGACACCTTCCCTGCGTCTCCGAACAGACCGCCAGCATTTGGAACTACTCGTCTAGTGGCGGACCAGGCAGAAGGGGTGGCCCGCCGGGTCCGCGAAGATCCGCCAGCTCCGCCCGTCCGCGCCCCCGTCGAGGAGCCTGGCTCCGGCCGCCAGCGCCTGCTCCTGGGCGCGGTCGAGGTCCGGGACGCCGAGGTCCAGGTGGATCTGCTGCGGCCGGGCGGGGTCCGGCCGGCGCGGGGGCTGATGGTCCGCCGCGCGCTGGAAGGCGAGGACCTGACCCGACGGTGCGTGGAGGGTCGCCCAGCCCTCACCCACCGCCCAGCGCCGGTCGGGCTGGTTGACGTTTCCGCCGAGCAGGGACCGGTAGAACTCGGCCAGCACCCGCGGATCGGGACAGTCCAGGACCACGCACTGCAGTTCAGCGATCACGACCGGATCCTAACCGGGGTGCGCGAGGGCCGCGTCGATCATCCGGCGGGCGACGGAGGCGAGTTCGGCCGGGTCCGGGGCCACGCGGGACCGGGCCAGGGCGCCGGCCAGCCGGTCGTAGAGGAGCCCGTCCGTCCAGGCGACGAGCAGCTCGGCGGCCCCCTCGGGCCGGTCGGCCCCGAGTGCGGCGAGGATGCCCGCGGCCCGGGCCCGGGGCCCCTGTCCCGCCCGGAGGAAGTCCGCCTCCAGCGCGGGGTTGCGGGCCGCCTCCAGGCTGAGTTCGAAGCGGGCCAGCTGACGCTCGCGCCCCACCGTCAGCCAGCGGTGCAGCAGTCCGGCCAGCGCGGCCGCGGCCGCCTCCCGGTCCAGCGCCGGGAGCGCGGACGGGCTCTCGCCGTCGAGGTCCCCGAGGTCCAGGTCGCCGAGGTCCACGTCCCCGAGGTCCAGCTCGGCCAGCCGCTGGTAGCAGGCGCCGATCAGGGCCGTTCGCGTACGGAAGTAGTACGAGGTGCTGCCCGCCGGCAGCCCTGCCGCGCCGTCGACCGCGCGGTGGGTCAGTCCACGGAGGCCGGTGGCGGCCACGAGGCCGATAGCCGTGTCGGCGATCAGCGTCCTGCGGTCCGTGATGTGTGCGCTCTGGCGGGGGGTGGACATCCCCTCACTCTACAGCTGTAGAGTGAGGGGTATCGGACTCTACAGCTGTAGAGGGCGGGGAAGAGCGAAGAGAAGGGGATGCACATGTCGGCACCTCAGCGTCACGCGGTCGTGGCAGGCGCGGGGATCGGCGGGCTCACCGCGGCCGTGGCCCTGCACCGACGGGGCTGGCGGGTCACCGTGTGCGAGCGGGCGCCCGGGCCGAGCGCCGTCGGCGCCGGGATCGTCCTCGCCCCCAACGCCCTGCGCGCCTTCGACGCCATCGGCTTCGACATCACCCGCGCGGTGGGCCGTGCCGTGCCCGCCGCGATGGGCCTGCGCCGCGCGGACGGCCGCTGGCTGAGCCGCGCCGACACCGCCGCGCTGGCCGCCCGTTACGGCGGGCCGCCGCTCGCCGTACACCGCTCGGCCCTCGCCGACGCCCTGGCCGACGCGCTCCCCGAAGGCTCGGTGCGGTACGGCGTCGCGGTCGCCACGGTGGACGACCCGGAGGGCTCCCCCGTCGTCCGCACCTCGGCCGGCGACCTGGCGGGGGCCGACCTGGTACTGGCCGCCGACGGCATCAACAGCCCGCTGCGGCGCCAGTACTTCCCGGACCACCCCGGCCTCCGCCACAGCGGCGAGACGGCCTGGCGCACCGTCCTGCCCGCCGCCGCGGGCCGCGCCGAGGCGGCCACCGCCGAGACCTGGGGCCGCGGCGAGCGCTTCGGCGTCGTCCCGCTCGCCGACGGCCGGATCTACGTCTACGCCACCGCCGTAGCCCCCGAGGGGTACCGCCCCGCCGACGTGCGCACCGAGCTCCTGCGCCGCTACGGCACCTGGCACGACCCGATCCCGGCCCTGCTGGAGCGGATCGACCCGGCCGCCGTGCTCCAGCACGACCTGTACGACCTGGCGGCGCCGCTCCCCCGCTTCCACCACGGGCGCCTCGCCTGGCTCGGCGACGCCGCCCACGCCATGACCCCCAACCTGGGCCAGGGCGGCTGCCAGGCCGTGGAGGACGCCGCGGTCCTCGCCCATCTCCTGGACGGGGCCGCCGCCTCGGGCGTTCCGGCCGCTCTCACCGCCTACAGCACTGCCCGCTGTGCGCGCACCGACGCCATCCGCGTCCGCGCCCGCCGTGCGGGCCGGATCGCCGCCCTCACCCATCCGCTGGCCGTGGCCGCCCGCGATCTCGCCGTCCGCGCCACCCCGGCGCGCGCCGCGCACCGGGCGATGGATGCGCTGTTCGACGGATTCGCGCTCCCGGACGGAATGCGCACCGTGCCCGCGGGCGTTGGGACTCGTTGGTGAGGTTCGTTGACCGTTCAACACGAAGGCAGGCGGATCCGATGACCATCGACGTCGACTGGGACGACCCGACCGACCCCAAGGAGGGCACCTGGCAGTCGGACCACGTGAAGCTGTACGTGGGCTCGGGCGGCTCCGAGGGCCAGTACTGGAACGGCACCCAGACCCTCCTGCTCACCACCCTCGGCCGGGTGTCGGGCAAGCCGGTCCGCACCCCGCTCATCTACGGTGAGGCCGACGGCCGTTACCTGGTCGTCGCGTCCAAGGGCGGTGACCCGGCGCACCCGCTCTGGTACCGGAACCTGTCCGAGCACCCCACGGTCCGCATCCAGGTCGGCCCGAAGGTCATGCAGGGCACGGCCCGTACCGCCACTCCCGAGGAGCGCGCCGCGTACTGGCCGGTGATGGTCAAGCACTGGCCCGCGTACGACGAGTACCAGGCCAGGACGGACCGCGAGATCCCGATCGTGGTCATCGATCCGGTCGCTTAGGTTCTGTCTCTTTGGTCAGTGTCGGGTCCAGATGAGGATGCCGGCGAGGTGGGTGCGGCCTGGTAGGCGATGGCGAGTTTGTCGGTTCGTGTGGCCAGGCCGCGTCACTGTTTGAGGCGGTTGATGCAGCGTTCGACGGTGTTCCGTTGCTTGTGGGCCTCGCGGTCGAAGCCGGGTGGGCGCCCGCCTTGACGGCCTCGCCGTTGGCGGTGGCCGATCTGATCGGACGGCTGCGGGATGACCGCGCGGATTCCCCGGTGTCGTAGACGGGCCCGGATGGCGCGACGCTGTTCTGGCCGACCGCGGTGACGGTGAAGGCCAGGGGCCGGGCCCGGCCGTCGGCCGCACGGTGGACCTTGGTGCTCAGGCCTCCGTGGGAGCGTCCGAGTGCGTGATCGACTGGCTCCCGGCGTCCAGCCGCCCCCCTTTTTTTTGACTGCTCCGGCGGCGTGCTGGTGGGCCCGGACGACGGTGGAATCGACCGACAGGGTCCAGTCGATGTCATCTGCTCGTCCGTTGAGGCCAGAACTGAGAGGCTGTTGTCTTTCCGTACCTAATCGCCGACTTTCTGCTGGTCAGGCATGGTGCCGTGGGTTCCGTGGCAGAGAGGACATGTCGTGTCGTCTCGGGTGGAGCTTCGGGAATGCCGTCGGTGGTCGGTTTGCTGGAGGAGCGGGAACGGGGTGCCCGGCAGCGGGTTGAGGTGCTGCGCGAGGAAGCCGATCGGGTCCTTGCCGAGCTGCGCGACGCGGAGCTGTTCTGGGAGCGGTTCGTGACTGCGCGGGAGGTTCTCGCCGAGGTTCTCGCTGGTTCGGGCGGTGGTGCTGACGTCGAGGAGGCTGCCGTGCCGGTTGCGGAGAACACTGCCCCGGCGTCGACGCCGACGCCGAAGGGCGGGGCGATGCCGGGGTCGGGGTCGGTGGTGCCGGTATGGCGGGAAGGTCTTGAGGTGTCGGCGCTGTCGCCGGACTATCAGCAGATCGTCAGGGTCCTGGCCGCCGCGGAGGCGGCGTTGACCTGCGGGGAGATTACTTCGGTGCTCGGCCTGGAGCGCGTGCCCGCGAAGGTCGAGGGCGTCCGGTCGAAGGCGGCTCGAATGGCGGACAGGGGCTGGCTGGTCAAGGAACCCTCGGGGCCGTTCACGCTCGCGCCGGGGCTGCGAGGCGGCGGGTCATGAGGCCCGCCCGGGCCGAGCACCGGGCCGGCGTCCAGCAGGCGGGCGATGGCCTCGGCGCCGGCTCCGCCCGCGTAGTGCGCGGCGAGGCAGTCGCCGAGATCCGGCCGACTTCCCTCCGGGTCGGGCGGCAGCCGCAGCCGGACCGGGTCGATGCCGGCGCGCTGGATGAGGGGCGAGGGGGGGGCTGGACTCTGCGTCTCATCGGGGACGGGCTATGCGGCCTACTGCTCGGTGAAGGTGCCCAGGTGGTTCGCATCGAGGGACTCGACGCGGACCGTGCCGTCTGCGAACGTCACGCCGGTGCGGCCGGCCGCCATCTCGCCGGTGGTCTCGAAGCTGAAGGTGTCGCCGTCGTAGTGGGTGAGCGGGAAGAGCATCGGCTTGGGGCCGAGGGCGAGGGTCAGCGCGCCCTTGTCGTCGGCCGTCACGGTCGCCTTGCCGTAGTACGGGTTGTCGTAGGTGCCGGTGTAGGCGGCGCTGTCCTTGGCGGGCTTGGCG
>NZ_JARAYQ010000129.1:0-22982 GCF_033794505.1 Streptomyces sp. MB09-01
GGGTATTTGTTAAAAGGACAGGACGGCGCCCGGGCCTGGGTGCGGAGGCCGGCGCGGGGACGAAACCGCCCGCCTCCGCACCCAGGCCCGGGCGCCGTCTCGTAGGCCGTGCCGGTGAGGCCGCACTGCGCCCGCCCCTGGCCCGGCTCGCCGACGGCCTGGCGGTGGCGCACGGCGGTGACGACGTCGCGGAGCTGCTGAGGACCGTGCTCGGCCCCGAAGCAGGAGTGGACGCGGTGATGATCTACAGCCTGACGTCCGCCGGAAGCCTGGAGCTGACCGGCCGCGCCGGCATCGACGACGTGCTGGCCGAGCGGTGGCGCCGCATCCCCTCGCTCGCCGGCGTGGCCGCCCGCGAGGCGGTCGCCGGGCACCGGGCCCTGTGGCTGGAGAACCCGGCGCAGGACGCCCGCCACTACCTGCTGATCGCGGACGCGACGGACCGGTGGCGCTCCCGCGCCTGGATCCCCGTGCCCGCCGACGGCTCCCCGGACACGGCCATCGGCTTCCTGCGGACGCGGCCGGGCCCCTTCGCGGCCGACGTCCGGGCACTGCTGCGGCGGGCGGCCCGGCTGTGCGCCGGTCCGCTGAGCGTGCCGGAGCGGCCCCGCGACGCCGACGCAGGGCCGGCGGACGTCGACGTGGCCTCCGCCCAGCGGATGCTGGACGCGCTGGCCGGACCGGCGATCCTGCTCACCCCCCTGCGCTCGGAGGCGGGCGAGGTGGAGGACTACCGCATCGACGCGGCGGCGCCCGAGTCGGTGGACGTCGCCGGGCGGCGCGGCAAGGAACTCATCGGCCGCCGGGTCCTGGAGACGTACCCGACGGTGGTGGCCACCGCGCTGTGGGACGGGTACCTGGAGACCCTCACGACGGGAACGGCCTACGAGGGCGAGCCCTTCACCTACGAGGAGGTGGTCGCCGGCGTCCCGCAGCAGTCCGTCTACTCGGTCCGGGCCTCCAGGCTGGGAGACCGGCTGGTCGTGTCGTGGATCCGCCACGACACGAGCGAGCGCGAGGCACGGCGGCTGGCCGACATGCAGCGGCTGGGCAACCTCGGCTGGGCCGGATGGGACCTCACGACGGACACCGTCACGTGGTCCGATCAGGTCTACGCCATCTTCGACCGCGACCCGCGCCACGGGCCGATGGCACTGGAGGAACTGCCGCGGCGCGTCCTCCCCGACGACCTGCCGAAGCTGGCCACCGCCGTCCGGCGGCTGCTGAGCCGGGGCGAGGCCATCGACCAGCCGTTCCGGATCACGACCGCCGACGGCGTGCGCCACGTGCGGATCGTCGCCGAGGCCCAGACGGACGCGGACGGCACACCGGTGGAGGTGCACGGCTTCTTCCAGGACCTCAGCGCGCAGCGCGGCGTCGAGCTCGCACTGCGCGAGAGCGAGCGGGCGGTCCTCGTCCAGCGCGGCATGCTCCAGGCCGAACGGGCGCTCGCCGCGAGCCTCCAGGACACCCTGCTGCCGATCCCCGACCAGTCCCTGGAACTGGCCGGCCTGTGCATCGACGTCGCCTACGTTCCCGCCGACCGCGGGGTCAACGTCGGCGGTGACTGGTACAGCGCCATCGAACTCCCCGACGGCAGTGCCCTGTTCGTCGTCGGAGACGTGGCCGGCCACGGTCTGGCCGCCGTCGGCACCATGGCCCAGCTGCGGTTCACCACGAAGGGCATGACCGTCACCGGGTCGCCGCTGCCCGACGTGCTGCGCCGGCTCAACACCCTCCTGATCCATACCGCGTCGGACCCGTCCGCCACCGCCACCGCCACCATGGTCATGGGCCGCTACCAGCCCTGGGACCGGCGCCTGACCTGGGTGCGGGCGGGCCACCTGCCCCCCTTGCTGGTCCGCGGCGACGGGGCCGGCTTCCTCGACCAGCCGCCGGGCAACCTCCTCGGCGCCAGCTACGACTCCTCGTACAGGCAGGCCGTCATCGAGCTGATGCCCGGTGACCGCCTGCTGTTCTACACCGACGGGCTCGTGGAGGAACCGGGCGAGGACATCGGCGTCGGGCTCGAGCGGCTCGCCGCGTCCACCCTGCGGCTGCTCCGGGAGGGCCGCGGCGGAACCCTCGCCCGGACGCTCGCCGCGCTGTGCCCGGGCAACCGCGACGACATCTGCGTACTGGACATCCACGTCCCGGACGACCCGTGAACCGGCGCGCCGGGCGCAGCCGCGCCACGGCGCCCACCGCCGCTGCCGGCCCCCCGGTCCCAGGCTTGGACGGCAACCGACGGGGTAGGCGCGACATACCCCGAAGATTCCGGATGGGAGGAGCCATGGCAGCCTCAGCGGTTCATCCGACCGGGCAGGGAGAGGGAGTGTGTGCCTGATGGCCACGGCGAACGGAGAACGCTTCACCGTCGAGGCGCGGTCCCTGGCGGGGGCCACGGTCCTGGCCATGGCGGGGGAACTCGACCACGACACCGCCGAGCCCCTGCGGCAGGCCCTGGACACCGCGTGGCCGGACGGCGGGCGGCTGCTCGTCGACCTGACCCGTCTGGACTTCTGCGACTCGACGGGCTTGAACGTGCTGTTGCGCGGCCGGCTCGCGATCCAGGAGTCCGGTGGCACCCTCGAGCTGGTCGGCCTGCACCCACCGGTCGCACGCATGTTCCACATCACGGGCGCGGACCGGCTCTTCCGGGTCCACTCGGATCTGGAAGCCGCCCTCGCGACGTCCCAGCGCCCGTAGGGGAGGATCACCCATGGACGAGGGGCGGTCACCGGAGCTGACCCGGCTCCTCGTGCTGCACGGGGCCGCGAACGCGGTCACCCGGTGCCGCGACTTCGCACGCCAGGCCCTCACGGAGTGGCACTGGCCGCCGGGCCCCGTGAAAGAGGGCACCCCCGGCGCGGAGGCCACCGACGACGCCCTGCTCCTGGTCTCCGAAGTGGTCGCCAACGCGTGCCTGCACGCGGACGGGCCCACGTCCCTGCTCCTGCGCTGTACGGGCGAGTGGCTGCGGATCGAGGTGACGGACGGGAGCCCCGCCGCACCGCGGGCCACGCACCGGACCGACCCTTCCCGGCCCGGAGGCCACGGACTCCTCATCGTGGAACGGCTGGGCCGCAACTGGGGCTGGCATCCGCTCGACGGCAACGGCAAGTGCGTGTGGGTGGAGATCGGCTCCCCGCCCGGCGGGCTCACAGACCGAGGTCGAGGAGGGCCTTCTCGATGAGCTCGGTGGGCGCCGGGTGGATCCAGTACGGGGACCTGACGAGGGTGGACGCGTCGATGCCCAGGGTCATCGCCAGGACGAGGGGCTGGATGAGGGCGGGGGCCTGCGGGCCCATGAGGTGGGCGCCGAGCAGGCGGCCGGTGCCGCGTTCGGCGAGCACCTTGCAGAATCCGGTGGTGTCCTCCAGCGCCCAGCCGTAGGCGACGTCAGCGTACCGCGCCTGGCCCACCAGAGGGTCCAGCCCCCGTTCGCGGCAGTCCTGCTCGGTGGCGCCGACCGAGGCGATCTGCGGTCGGGTGAAGACCGCCGCGGGGACCAGCTCGTGGTCGGCCGCAATCAGGTCGTCCGGGTGGCGGAGGTTGTGGCGGACGACCCGCGCCTCACGGTTGGCGACGTGCTTGAGCGGCACCGGAGTGCACACGTCCCCGAGCGCGAAGACGCCTTCCGCGGTGGTGCGCTGGTACGCGTCGACGACGATGCGGCCGTCGTCGTGGGTGGCGACGCCGGCGGCGTCGAGGTTCAGCCGGTCGCCGTTGGGGACGCGGCCCACCGCGACCAGCAGCATGTCCGCCTCGATCGCCGAACCGTCGTCGAGGGTCAGCCGCAGCGCGCCCGGACGGCCGCCGACGGTGGTGAGCTCCCGGCCGAGCCTGAGGTCGTAGCGGGTCCGGGCCAGTTCGGTGAACCGCGCCGCGACCGTCTCGTCCTGGGGGCCGAGCAGGCGCTCCTCCTTCTCGACGATGACCACGGAGCTGCCCGCCGCGGCGAACACCTCCGCCAGCTCCGCCGCGATGTAGCCCCCGCCGAGGACGGCCAGGCGGCGGGGCGGCGCGTCGATCCGCATGACCGTGTCGGAGGTCTCGTACGGAAGCGCGGAGCCGGCGACGGGCGGGGGCACGAGCGGGCGGCCGCCGGCCGCGATGACGATCTGCCGGGCACCGATGTCCACGGGGCCGTCCGCGAGGTCGATCCGCAGCTCCCGGGGGCCGGTGAACCGCGCCGTGCCCTCGTACACGGTGACGGAGTCCGCCTCCCGGCGACCCCGGCGGCCCTCCTCCCGCTCGGCGTCCAGACGCCCGAACACCCGGTCGCGCATCTCCCGCCAGCGCACGCCGGACAGCTCCGCGTCCACGTCGTAGGTGCCGGCTTCGCCGACGGTCCGGGCGACGTGCGCGGTGTGGACGTACATCTTGCTCGGGATGCAGCCCGCGTTCAGACAGGTGCCGCCGAACCACCTCTCCTCGACGACGGCCATGTCCAGCCCGGCGAACGATGCGTCGATGACGGCGTTGCCGGAGCCCGCACCGATGACGACGAGATCGTGCTGACGCATGGCGCCAGGCTACGAGGCCGGGGCCCGGACCGGCGCAGGGGCGCGCGCGACGCACCCGACGGCTATCGCCCGTCCGCCGGCCGGCCGGGTCGGACTCCGCGACGATGTCCACGTTCTGCGCACCGGCGTGCGCGACCCGGCGGTACTCCACCGCGGGAGCCTGCCCCGGGTCGAAGGGCGAGCGGCGACGATGATCAGGAGACGGTGTCGGCGAGGATCGCACGCCGGGCCTCGATCGCGGCAGCGAGCAGGCGCTCGTCCAGCATCGTCTCACCGTCCCTCGTGGAGTCGTTGACGGGTATGCGGGTACGCCGGTCGATCAGCGCCGTCACCGACGGCAGCGCGGGCAACGCGTGTCGGCCCATTCGTGCCAGGCCTTCCGAGTAGTACTCGCCGATCGCGTAGTCACCGAGGTGCGGTGTCATGAGAGCGAGAATGCGGGGCAGAACCGTGGGACCGGCGTGCCGCAGCCATAGCGGAGCGCATGCCGCCTGCATACGTCCAGGCCGTTTGAAGGTGAGGTTGTACAGCTGGGCAGCCTGCCGGAAAGTCAGTGGACCCGCGTCCAGCAGGGCTCCGAAGATCTCAGGGGCACGATGAAGTCGCCCGGTGTCCACGGGTTTGGCTTGCAGGACCGCGGCGGCGGTGGTGCTGTCGTACGACGGCATCGGACTGCCGGAAGGCCGACGGGCTTTGGGATACGGAGTGAAGGGGACCTCGGCGATCAGGGCGCTGTGTGCGTGCATCGCGGCCTCCGAGATGGAGGCGGTGGTGAGGGCTTTGGCCATGGCGGGGCTGATTCCTCGTCCGCAGTGGCGGACGAGCAGGGGCAGGAGTTCGACCGGGGCCGCCCGCCAGTCATGGCAGGCCTCCCGGGCCAAGCCGGCACCGATGTCCCGGGTGGCGGGATCGGCGAGGAGTCGCGCCACGAGGGCGTAGACGTGACGCTCGCGCCTCAGCCCGTACAGGACCCGACCCCAGCGCCACCCGACGCCGTCCAGGTGGCGCGAGGCCTCCCGGGCATCGGCGAGCAGCGCCTTGTCGAGCGGGAGCCACTGCTGCGGAGGGGCGACGCTCAGGGTCTCCAGTCGGGCAAGGAAGCGGACGGAGGCCAAGGGGTCGTCTTGCAGGTGCGCGACTGAGCCCCGGAGCCACTCGGCGAGGGCAGTACGCACCACGGGCTCGGTGAGTTGGCCCAGGGCCCTGAGCGCAGCATCGTTGCTTCCGGCGTGCACGACGAGATACGCGGCCCGGCGCCGCACCTCCTCATCAGGGTCGGTGAGTCGAGCGAGCGCGGCTTCGGCGGCTTCGGGCCAAGGACGCCCGGCCCCGGCGGATGACAGGAGGTCCATGACCTCACGACGTACGAACGCGTCGTCGGCCCGGGAGAGCTGAAGCAGCCGGACGGCTACGGGGCCGGCGCGGTCGGCGCGTATCGCGTCGAGGACCGCGATGCGGTCAGGGTGGGCGGCAGTCGTGGCCTGCCCCGCGGACACGGCCTCGTCCAGCCACTTCATCGGACGGGGCGGTGGCCGCCCTTCCGTGCAGAGAATTCGGTCATGCGGCTGATCATGTCACGCGCAGCAACCGCCGGGCAACGACATTTGTCCTCCGAGGCAGGGGCACTCCCCACCTGCACGCACGAAAATCGGAAAACGCGATCTGCTACTCCGAAGTAGGGATGCGATCACCGGACCAGGCCGTCAGCCGGACGGAGCGCGGGGCGACCGGAAGAGGTGGCGACGGGCCGTCGCCCGAGTGAGCACCCCGCCCGGCGCCCCGCTGACGGGGTCAGGTTCTGGGCTGAAGGGGTCCGAGGCCGAGGGTCCGGAGCGTGTGGTCAGCCATCTGGAGGTGACCGGCAGCGTTGGGGTGTGCGGGATCGTCGAGCCAGGCGATCGGGTCGGCGGTGGCGAAGTGTTGCAGCCAGTGAGCCTCGTGGTCGACCAGTAGGGCGCCGGAGTCCTTGGCGATGTCCCGTACGGCCTGCGCGTAGAGGGGAAGTTCAGCGCGGGCTTCGCGGCCGGCGATGCTTACGAGTGCCGGGGTGTGCAGGACGATCTGGGTGTCCGCGCTCGTCCGCCGGATGAGCTGGTGCATCGCCTCATGGAACTCATGCAGCCCTGCGCGCCCAGCGCGGGCGTCGTTGGTCCCGAGCGATATGGACAGGACGTCAGGGGCGAACCGGCCGATGAGGTGGTCGTAGTGGGCGAGCACGTCGACAGCCCGCCAGCCGGAGACGCCGCTGTTGACGACGATGTCGGTCAGCCGGTCCATCTGCCATCTGACCCGTTCCTGCAGATGTTCCACCCAGCCGCGGGCGCCGTGGGTGTGCAGCACGGCCTGGGTGATGCTGTCCCCGGCGGCAACCCACGTCATGGGCGTGTCGGACAGTCGGATCATGGTGTTCCCCTCCCATGGGTGTCACGGCGCCGCCAGGTCGGCGGCGCCGCAGTGCGAGATCCCTGATCAAGATCAAGACGCGTAACGTCTGCCGGCCGCGATGTCTTCCCCAGCGCGGTGTCGTCTGCAGAAGAGCGTGGCGGGCGGGACCGCCACGCGCAGAGCGGCCGCAGGCCCGGCGAGAGGCCACATGCCGTTTCGGATCAGGACCGTTCGTCCCGTTCTCGGGCTGCTGGCAGGGCTTTGCGGAGGGCGGGTTCCAACCCCGCTGCCGTGCCGGTAGTCCACGTGCGCGTGTGGCCGCAAGGATCTGCAGCACCGCCCACGGCCGGTGACGGAGCGGGGTCAAACCCCGACTTTCCGTGCCGTGACCGCGGGCCCGTGCCGGGGCGCAATGGAGTGACGGATGACGCCGAAGGACGGCGGAACGGGCAACCCGCCCCACCACATCCGCACACGCGGCCGTGCCCCAACGGCCCGCCACACCGACGGCGACACCTCTGATTCGTTGGTAATGAGAGGTTCTGGACCTGTGATGGGCCCGGGCGGCGTTGTCCAGCCGAGGCCGCCCCCTACCGGCGTCGCCGGGGGAGCTCCGGTCAGCAGGAACAGCCACCGCGTGCACAGGACGGGGCGGCTTGTTCAGGTGCGTCAGGGGAGACGATCATCCGGCCATGAGACCCGAAGTGCAGACGTTTGTCGGCGTACAGGCGAACGTGGCTCTGGCAAGATTTTCGTAGCCGGAGATCATCCCGTGACGGCGGTCGGTTCGTCTGCGTAGTGGGCTGCCTCTGACTGTGCTCTGTTGAACTGACCAACCTGTTACCCCAGTTGGTCAAGGTGCTGGTGATCTCGGTAGACGTTTCCGAAGCTTCCGTGACGGTCCGTGCCCGCACGCGGTCCCGTGTTCCAGCGGGATGTGGGGGATGCGGCGAGCAGAGCGAGTGGTGCCACAGCCGCTACGTGCGGCACCTCGCCGATGTCACGCTCGGCGGAAGACCTCTCCGCATCGACTTGTCCGTACGCCGCTGGTATTGCGAAAACGCGGCCTGCCCGAAGGTGACCTTCGCCGAGCAGGTACCGGGACTGACCGTGCGCTACCAGCGGCGGACCCCGCTGCTACAGCACCTGGTCGAGGCCGTCGGCGTGCTTCTGGCCGACCGGGGTGGCGCCCGGATGCTGCGCGTCCTGAACGTCCCACTCTCGCGGTGCACTGTGCTCTCCCAGCTGATGCGGGTGCAACTGCCTCCGCTGGTCACACCCCGAGTGCTGGGGGTGGACGACTTCGCGCTCTACGGCGACACCTACGGCACGCTCCTGGTTGACGCCACCACGCGGCTCCCGCTGACGCTCTGGGAGGGCAGGGATGCCGAACAGCTGAGCCGGTGGCTTCGCGAACATCCCGGTGTTGAGGTCGCCTGCCGCGACGAACCGCCAAGGCATCGCCGACGGATCTCCCGACGCGGTCCAGGTCAGCGACCGCTTTCACTTGTGGCAGGGGCTGTCCCGACGCGTCCAGGAGGTCGCCGTCGCCCACCGCGGCTGCCTGCCCGCTGCTCTCCCCGCCCCTGATCCAGCCGAGACGGAGCTCCCTGACGGAGCGGACGCCGATCCCGAGCCGGTGCACACTCCGTGCCGGCCGACGTGCACGGCGGCTGTTCGAGGCCGTGCACGCACTGACCGATGCTGGCCGTCCCTACGCCGCCGTGGCCCGTGAGCTCGGCTTGGACCGCCGCACGGTGCGAAAGTATGCCCGGGCCCGTACTTGGCACGAGGTGCTGCGGCGTGCTCCCCGCCGCTCGTCCAGTCTGGATCCCTACCTCGACTACCTGCAGCAACGCTGGGACGAGGGCCAACACAGCGCCAAGATCCTCCACCAGGAGCTCCTCGGCAAGGGCTACCTGGGGCACTATCAGCGCGTGAAGATGGCCCTGGCACCCCTCAGGCGCAGCCTGCCGCTGGACGAGCCCCGCGAACGACCGCCCTCTCCACGCGAGGCCGCACGCTGGATCATCGCTGCCCCCGACCGGCACGGCCCGCAGACCGCTCAGCGCCTACGGCTGCTGCTCGAACACTGCCCGGAACTCCACCGCACCCACGACCTGGTCCGCCAGTTCGCAGCCATGCCCGAAACCCGTGACGCCACACCGCTGCCGCACTGGCTCGACCAGCTCACTCACAGCGGACTGGCGCGCCTTGCCAGTATCGCCACCGCCCTGCGCGAAGACCAGCACGCGGTCGCCCAGGGGATCACCACCCCCTACAACTCCGGGATCAACGAGGGCCGCATCACCGACGTGAAGCTCCAGAAACGCATCATGGCAGGCCGCGCCGACGTCGCACTCCTTCGCCACCGAGTCGTCCTGATCGCCCAACGCCGCCGCTACGCGGACCGACCAACCGCCGCACCAAGATGATCTCCGGCTACGAACACGTGAGGAACTCCGCCCCTGAACCTCGGGCTGAGCGGGGCCAGGGCGCAGGCGGAGGCCCGCACGGAGAGGGCCGCGCCGGTCAACGCGGGCAGAACCGCGAGATCATCGTGCCGGAGACACACGAGACGTCCTCCCAGGCAGTTGGGACAGCGGCCGCGAAGACGATCAAGTTGATGACAAGGACAGCAATGGCCAATCGCAGGCTCGCGCCGGCTGCTCTGCGCAGGGTCCGCAACACGGCAGGTGGTCCTGAGAGGCGTTCGTCGGCCCTGCCGTGCTTGGCGAAGAGCGCCGTCAGCTCCGGGCGGACATGCGTCTCGAAGAGCAGCTCCGGTCCTGATCCGATGTTTCGTGCCCGGCCAAACAGGTACGTGGCGGCCCGCGACGTGGCTCTTCGTGTGTGGTAGGCAGCGCCTCTCAGCGCGTAATAGAGGACAACACCTCCCCCGGTCAGCAGGCCGAGCAGGAGGGGGATCAGGATGCGCCCGGCGGCTTTGCCCGCCTCGGCCGTGACCGTCACCCAGGCTGTTGCCGCACCCGCCAGTGCTCCCAGCGCCCCAATCCAAAGAGGCCAGGTGGTACCGAGGATGACAGTTGCAACGAGAGCCCGTCTTTGGCCGGTCACCCAGGTCTGGAAGGCTTGTAAGTCGTTGCCGATGACATCGCGCTTCTGGAGGACTTCAACGAGCGATGCCAGCTCCTGCCTCAGGCTTCCTCCGTCGGGTACTCGGCTGCCGATCCACATGTCGGCATCCGCGGCAGAGGAAACGACCATGGCCAGCAGGATCCTCTTCGACAGCGGCTCGTTCCTGAAGAGGGCGTCCCCCTCGTCCAGGACTTTGCTGTATGCGTTCCTAAGGGCCTTGACATCCTCAAGTTCGACAGCCACTTAGAAAGTGGTACTCCACCGGCTGTCTCATGTCGATCTGACACTCACGGCCAGGACCCTCCATCTTTACCTACGACTGTGACGCACTGGCGCCAGCCGACCGCAGCCGGGTGATCTCCGCCTACGAAAATCTTGCCAGAGCCGCGAACGTGCCCAGGTGTGTACGGATGAACGGGCCCAGCAGGCGGCGTGTCATCACATGGGCCATGCGGCCTTGGACAACGCTGTGACCGACCGGCTGTGGCCGGGCTCAACGATCCCCGGGAGGTTGTGGCGGATGCTGGTTCTCGGGCGCTCACAGATCGAGGCCCTCATCGATCTGGACGAGCTGATCGACGCACTGACGCCGGCCATGGAGGACCTCAGTGCTGGGCGCGCCTCGGCCCCGGACCGGATCGCCGCGCTGGTGCCCGAGCGCAATGGCTTCCTGGCCGCCATGCCGGGTTATGTGCCGTCGGCCGGTGCGCTCATGACCAAGCTGGTCTCGCTCTTCCCGGGCAATGCCGGTACGCCGCTGCCGACCCATCAAGCGGTCATTGTCGTGTTCGATCCGGCCACCGGCGAGCCTGCCGCGTTACTGGACGGCACAGCCATCACCGCGTCGCGGACCGCCGCCTGCTCAGCGCTGTCAGCGCGGCTCCTGGCGCGCGAGGACGCCACGGTGCTGGCGGTCCTCGGCACAGGTGTCCAGGCCCGGTCCCACGCTCACGCGATGTGCCGGGTCCGGCCGATCCGCGAGATCCGGGTTGCCGGCCGGAACCCGGCACGAGCCGGCGTCCTCGCCGCTGAGCTGTCGTCCGTACTGGACGCCGAAGTCCGGGCGGTAGCCACCTACGCCGAGGCGCTCGACGGCGCACACATCGCCGCCGCGACCACCCACGCCCTCGAACCGGTGATTTGTCGCCCCTGGCTTTCGCCCGGGGTGCACGTCACCTCGGTCGGCTACAACCCGGCCGGCCGTGAAATCGACGACGCGACGATCGCGGACGCGCTGGTCTGCGTCGAATCACGGCAAGCTGCTCTGGCCCCCTTCCCGGCGGGCAGCAACGATCTGCTGATGCCGATCCGCGACCACGTGATCACGGCCGAGCATGTGCATGCGGAGCTGGGCGAACTCGTCTCCGGCAGCAAACCGGGTCGTACTTCAACCGATCAGATCACCCTGTACAAGTCAGTCGGAGTGGCTGTCCAGGATGCAGCGGCCGCCGCACTGGTGGTCGCTGCCGCCGGTGCGCGGTCGGTCGGCGAGGAGATCACGCTGCGGTAATGCCCGGCGTCCGGCCTGCTCATCGACGTGTACGCCGACAGACGTTTGCTGCCCGATCCATCGTCCCCGGTCTCCGAGTGAGCGCGGTCCAGCCCACAGGATGAGGCGATACCGAGAGGTGCGACCATCATCGGATGCGAGGGATCGATGAGCTGGTCAATGTGGACGATCCGGCGTGGCCGGAGCTTCAGGGGCTTCTCAGGGCGAGCTCCGTGCCGGCTCAAGTGCTGCCCGGCGACATCAACGAGGGCCGCCGATGCCTTCTGCAGATGCAGGTCAGCGCGCGATCGGTGCTGGGTGCACTGGCGTTGAACACCGGCGGATTGCTCGTGGACAACGGGTGGGTGCGAGTGTTCGGCGGGGGTTCGGGTTCGGTCGCGGATGGGCGACTCCCCAGTCTGGCGCAGGTCAACCGTTTCCCCGCGGACTTCGACCCTGGCTGGCACCCCGCGACAGGTCTTGTCGTCGGCCACGACATCGTCGGAGGGGTCTTCGCCTTGAACGGTGGCGATCCCGCGGCCGCGGGCCGCCCTGGGGCACCTGGTCAGATGACGTACTTCGCTCCCGACACTCTGGCGTGGGAGTCGATGGAGATGGGCCACTCCGGGTGGGTCTCCTGGCTGCTCTCGGGCAGCCTGGAGACGTTCTACGACGGAATGCGCTGGTCCGGCTGGCGTGAGGAGACCGCGACCCTGGCTATCGGGCAGGGTCTTTCCGTGTATCCGTTCCTGTGGTCCGAGGAAGCTCACGCCGATCTCGCGGCCACGAGTCGGCGGCCTGTGCCGATGCGCGAGGTGCTCGGAGTCGCAGCGGACTTCGCCCGGCGGATGGGGCCGTCCGATCCTGGGTTCCTGGGCGACGTGTGACTGGGTTCGCTGTCGCTCCCGGCCTGTCAGCGAAATTTGAGCGCGTGCTCAAGTCCGCGTCGGCCAGTGCGGTGAAGGCCACCATGGGAAAGTCCTCGCTGAAGACCTCACCCCCGAGCCCGAACGCTGAAAGACGCTGATGGATCCGGGTTCGGAGTCGGGCGACTGGGCCGAGGTTCTGCGGGCGCGAGGGGGCGGCGAACACCCCACGGCGTGACGGGGATGCCCAGGCGGCGCTGCGGGCAGCCGAGGGCCGGACAGCGGGGTTGTCGTCACCGGGCACCGCAAGCCGCGATCTCCACGCAGCTGCTGCTCGCTCGCCCCGGCGTCTTGGGCGTCGAAGAGGCGGGCGGCGAACTCGGGCGGCAGCGCCGCGGTGAGGTGGCGCAGCCAGCCGTCGTCCGCCGCGACGCCTCCGTACCGGCTCAGCCCGGACGGGACTCCCGTGCCGGGGCGCTGGCATCGGCCGGTGCGGGTGCGGGCTGGCGCCGGGAGGCAGAATCCGCAGGGCGCGCACGACCGTACGGCCCGCCGCAGCATTGGCGGCCGCGATGACGCGGGCCCTGCTCCAGGCCTGCCTTCGTCTCCCAAGCCGACGAGTCGGGGCACACGGTCGCCGGACTGCGGGTCGGAGCCGACGGCTGCCACGTGCCCGGCGAGGGCGAAGGCGGGAGCGAGAGCTGCCAACCGCTCCCGCAGGGAGCCGCCGGCAGCCGGGAGGTCCCGGGCCCGCTCGATCGGCCGTGCGGCCGATGAGCTTGTCTGGGCCCCGGTCGGACGGGCGGATCAGCGCAGTCCGGCGAAGAGGTCGTTCTCGGGTACGGCCGCGCCGGTGGCGTCCTTGACGCGTACGAAGGTCTCCATGCCCATCAACTCGCCGAACCTCTCCTTGCCCATCTTGAGGAAGAAGATGTTCTCGCCCTGACTGGCGTGCGCGGCCAGCGCGTCGAACTTCTGACCGCTGAACGCGGTGGTGTCCACCCACGTGGTGATCTCATCGTCGGGAAGGCCGATCTCGGCCATCGCGGCGGCCTCGGCGGGATCCGGCTCCGGCATGTCCTCATGAAACTCGCGCATGATCTCCCCGAACCGCTGCATCCCCGAGCGGGGCATCGTCGTCCAGTACACCTTCGGTGTCAGCGCGGTCATCTCCAGCGCCGCCATCGTGATGCGGTGCGCCTGGATGTGGTCGGGGTGGCCGTAGAAGCCGTTCTCGTCGTAGGTGACGACCACATCAGGTCGGTAGTGCCGCATGAGTTCCGCAAGTCGGGCGGCGCCTTCCTCCACGGGGGTCTGCCAGAAGGATCCGGGGGCGTCGTTGCTCGGCCAGCCCATCATCCCGGAGTCGGCGTAGTCCAGCGTCTCCAGATCGCTGATCTTCAGGACGTCACAGCTCGCTTCGAGTTCTTGACGGCGCATCAAGGCGACGGCCGCCGGATCGTGCCCGGGGTCGCCCGGTTTGACGCCCCCCGGTCCGTCACCGCAACGGCCGTCGGTGCACGTCACGAGAACCGTGCGGATGCCTTCCGCCGCGTACCGCGCGAGGACCCCTCCCGTTCCGGTCGCCTCGTCGTCGGGGTGGGCGTGCACTGCCATGAGCGTCAAGGGCCGGTCGGTCATGAAACAGTCCTCCTGCAGGAATACGTATGGGTCCGAGCGCGCGGCAGGCGTACCGCGATCCTGGAGGCCCGGAGCCTAGTGGGGCGGACGACCTTGTGGTCTCCGTACTCCCCGCCCGCGGCTCCGGGCCCTCGGTCGGTGCAACCGCGCCGACCGGACCGGCTGTTCCCGGGCGGCCGCTTGACCTTCCAGACTGCCGGAGTCAGCGACCCCGTCGCGTCAGGTCGCAACAGGAGTGCGCCGGCCGCGGCCCGGCCGTCAGCCCGGACGGCCGCAGTCTTCAGCCCCGGACGGCCGGACCCTGCTGTTCGGACGCTCCGACGGCGTGATCGGGCGGCTGGCCGTCCCGCAGCCCCGGAGCCCGAAAGCCTGCCCGACCTCCCCGATCGCACCGGCACGGTCGACCACCTCGCGATGAGCCCCGACGGGAAGGTGTCCGGCTCAGCGGGCACCGGCCGACTGGCGGCCTGTGACACCTCCGGCTCCGAGCCCGTCCCCCCCCCGGTGACGCTCAGTCGCCTCCGCGCCGGCCGGCCGGACCCTGGCCGTCAGCGCCGTGTCCGGGAAGATCTCGCTCTGGGACCTCACCGACCCCCGTCATCCCCGCAGGACGGCCCGGATCCAGGGCGGTGACCCACAAGCGGAGCCAGCGCCGTGCAGTTCGGTCCGGACGGCTGACATCGCCGGCGCGTGCGAAGTCGACTGCCACAGCAGTCGTCGCCGCGGCGCGCTGCCGCTGGTCGGCGATCGACCGGGCCACGCTTTCCGCGCGGTCCGGCTGGTTCGCCTGGGCGTACGCAGTCGCCAGGTACCGGGCCAGTTGCCCCTCCCCCACCTCCATGGTGTCGCCGTCCTCGGAGATCGACCTGCGCACGCGCTCCACGCCCGACGGGTCTCCCGCACAGCCGACCGCCTCGGCGATCCAGGCCCATCCGGAGCTCCTGCGGTCCGCGCTCTGGATCCTCGGCATGACTCCCATGGCTTCGTCGGCCATGGACAGGGCGCGATCCCGATCCCCGATCCGGGCGGCCGTCCTGGCCAACATCGTGAAGTGCTCGATCATGCCGAGGTTGTGGCCCATCACCCGGATCGCTGCTTCGGCTTCATCGATCAGGTTGCGTGCCCGGTCCTCTTCTCCGGCATGGGCCAGCGCGGATGCCGGTCTACCAATGCACTGGCGTGATGGAAGGCTTCGTCCACTGACCTGGCCATGCGCTCCGCACGGTCGAACTCGCCCACGTGGGCAAGCACTGGGGCAGTCTCACACAGCGCGCTCGACAGCTCGCGGGGATCGTCGATCTCGCGCACGACCGATTCGGCACGCTCCACCTCGCCTCCCCAGATCAACCCCTCCGCCAACGTCGCTGCGCTGTCTCCGCGGGGGTTCGAGCGGGCGAGCGACTCGGCGCGCCGGGTCTCACCCGCTCGGGCCAGGCACCCGATCACCTGACCGAGCGCAACTCGTCTGCGGATGGGGTCCGGGACCAGCACGGCCTGCGCTCCGGCTCTCTCGGCAAGGGCACCGGCAGCATGCAGATCGCCGACATCCGCGGTCCACCATGACAACCTGATCAAACTCAGCGACCGCGACCAGGGATCCGTCATCGCGCGGGCATCGCGTTCGATCTCGTCGGCCAACTCGCCTGCCCGCGCGAGATCACCTGCCGCGGCCAGCGCCCGGGCCAGAGCCGTCATCAGTACCAGACGTTCGCCGAGCTCCGACCGGGAGTGACACAGCGACTCGACCGTCTCTTCGTCTCCGATGAGGACAGCACCTGCCACGATCAACGACATCGCCTCAAGCAGCTCCTCGTCGGACCTGATCGACTGCGCGACGGTCTTGGCTTCCTCGATCACGGCGCGCGCCCGACCGTGTGCGCCCATGTCGGCGTAGAGCCGCACGACGCCGGTCAGCCCCGCCACCTGGTCCGGGTCCATGCATGCACGTGCTGCTGCCAGCGCCTCGTCTGCGGCCGCCTGCGCCTGTCGGGCGCGGCCTGCTCGCTGCCATGCCCTGGCAACGTCGATCAGCGAGCCCGACCGCCGCTCCGACATGGCGATCGCTCGACACGCTCTCATCGCGCGGACGGGCTCGCCCCTCGCCATCAGGGCGTCCACGACCGCGCCTTGCACATCGGACTGCCCGGATGCGCAGCGAATGGCACCGATGAGGCGTTCCGCTCTCGGGATGTCACCCTGCCGGGCTGCGGCCGCCGCCAGGGCGACGAGGACGACGTCCTGCCCGTCTGCCTGCCCGAGTGACCGCGCCGCCGCTTCGGCGGCGTCCCAGTTGCCGGCGTGGGCCAGAGCACGTGCGTGCTCGGCCTGGTGTGCTTCCTGTCGTGGGCAGGTCTGATACAAGCTGAGACAACGCTCGGCCAGCTGGCCGGCCTTGACGCCCTCGCCCGCGTCCGCGGCCCTTTCCGCCAGCGTCACCAGAGAGGTGAGCTGTCGTTCCTCATCCCCGAACGAGGAGATGAGCGATTCGGCCCGATCCGTCAACGACCGGACTGCGGATTGCCGGCCCAGCCTGCCGAAGCCGGTGATCGCGCAGAAGAGCAGCCGCAGTTGCGCCTCCGCATCGTCCGTCGAGTCGACCAGGGCTTCGACGCCGTCCATGTCGCCCGCGACGGTGAGGGGTTCGACCATCCCCGTCAAGGCCTGCATGCGCCGCTTCGGGTGCGGGATCGACTGGGCCGACGCCAGCGCGCGGATCGATTGACCGAGCATGGTCCGCACCGCGGGCAGGCCGACGGGAAGGTTGGCGTTGCGTTGCTCGATCTCGCTCCGGTGCAGTGCCAGCCTGGCCAGGCCGGTCAGATCGTGGGAGTCGTCCGCCAGCAGTGCTTCGTGGGCGGAGTTCACCTCGTTGAGTGCTGCCGTGTCTCCGCCGGTGACCTCCGCCAGGCGGTCGTGCCGGATGCGGTCGGTTGCGCAGGCCACCAGTCGGCGCAGGTCCTTGGCTTCGCCCACCATGCGGAAGTACCCGCGTAACAGGTACTCGGGTGTGCCGGCCGGCCAGCCCATGGCACGGTGCTGGTCCGCCCAGGCGTGCAGGCGGTGCCGGTATCCCGCGAGCCCCGGCTCCTCCAGATGCTGTCGAGCTGCTTTCTGGATCTCCTCGTGACCGAGGACGTAGGCGAAGGATTCGGTGTCCGGTCGCCAGCTGCCGGCCTGGGCTACGAAGCTTCGCCCGGCCACCGCGTGCAGGTGGTCCTTGATCCTCCAGGCGGGCTGGCCGGTCAACGCAGACAGGTCCGCGCCGGTGAGCCCGCCACCTGCGGAGGTGATGAGGCCGAGGAGGTGCTGCTCCAGCGGGGAGCCGTTGAGCAACCGCTTGAGGTCGCGTTCCATGTCGTTCCGGGCGACTCGGGCGTGTTCGGAGGGCGCGAGCGTTCGCGCCACGTCCACGCCGTGCAGGGGGTGATCGGCGGGGACGTCGCGCGGCAACGGCGGGTTCAGCCGACCCGAGACCACGATGCGCATGCCGTGGGGCGGCGCGGCCGGCAGCAGTCCGGCAACGCTGTAGGAGTCGGGGTCGGCGGTCACCCCCCGGTCCTCGTCCAAGCCGTCGACCACCAGCACCAGCCGCTCACCCTGCCGGTGGCAGTGCTGCGCGGCGTCGGTGAGCATGCGCCGCAAGTGTGCCGCCCGGGTGGCATAGGGCAGGTACGCGGGCATCAGCTTCAGCGTCGCCGTCCATCGGGCAGCCCGTTACTGGCGCCGGCAGCGGTGACGTTGACCCTCCGGCGCGAAGGGCTGCGGCCCGGCCCCCGGCGCCACGCCGTCCGAGGGCCCCTCCGGATCACCGGCTGTTGCGCTGCCAGAGTCTTCACCACGGCCACCGTGCGAGTCCCGTGCGCCATGATGGCCACCCCCGCTCGTAGGGTCGGTCCATGACCGAGAACGAGATCAAGCTCAAGGCCATTGCCGCGCTGACCGCTCTGCGTGGCGGAGTCGACGAGGGCCTCGTCTCCGAGCTGCTCGGGGAGACGATCCCTGAGCAGTTCTCGGTCCCGGCCGGCGCCTCTGCGGAAGAGGTCGGCGGCGCCGTCCTGGACCAGCTGGCGGCCCCGCTGAGCGCCCTGGTGAGCGGTTTCATCGCCGCTTTCGAAGCGGTCGCCGACGCATACGACGCGACAGGCTTCGAGCCCGGGACCGAGCCGATTCTCCAGGAACTGGCGCTCAGCCTCGCTCGAGACGACTCGGAGTGATGGCCTCGGTCCGGGCGAGAAACACGACGCCTCCCACGTCGGCGTCTCCCTGCTCCGGGTCCGCAGCGGCGCCGGGGTGCTGAATGAGGTGACCCACGGGGGGAAGGCGCAGGACGGACATGGTGGCGGCCGACCACTGCGCCGACACCACATACGAGCCAAGGAGTCATCATGCCTCGCGGTTCCAGCCCCAAACGTGAACGCCAGTACGAACACATCAAGGAGAGCGCCGAGCAGCGCGGTGAGAGCACGGAGCGCGCCAAGGAGATCGCGGCACGCACCGTCAACAAGGAGCGTGCCCGTGCCGGCGAGTCGAAGACGGCGAGCCGGTCCTCCCTCCAGGACATGTCGTCCTCCAGGCGCGGTGGACTGCGCTCCCACAGCGGTGCGCAGGGCCCCACGAAGGAGCAGCTCTACAACGAGGCCAAGCAGCGGGGCATCGAAGGCCGTTCCAAGATGGACAAGGCCGAACTCGAGCGAGCCCTCGGCCGCTGAACGGGCACGAGCGGCAGCAGCCTACGGAAAGGGCATCGTGATGAACGGATCCGGTCCCCGTCCACGCATTCCCACGACGGCCGTGGTGACCGGTGCCGATTCCGGGATCGGGCGGGCAGTGGCGGTCCGCCTGGCCCAGGCGGGGATGGACGTCGGAATCACCTGGCACACGGACGAACAAGGCGCGCGGGATACGGCCGACGAGGTCAGCGCCCAAGGGCGCCGGCCGGCGGTGGCCCGCCTCGACCTGACCGACCTCCCCGCCGCGGCCCGGGTGATCGACGGCCTCGCCGAAGACCTCGGCCGCATCGATGTCCTGGTCAACAACGCCGGCACCGGCACGGCCACCCCGTTCCTCGACATCGGCCTCGACACGCTCCGCGAGGTCCTCGACGTCGACCTGGCCGGCCCGTTCCTCTGCTCTCAGCACGCTGCGCGCCGCATGATCGAGCAGGGGGACGGAGGCCGCATCGTCAACGTCACCTCGGTACACGAACACCAGCCCCGGGTCGGCGCTGCTCCCTACTGCGCCGCGAAGGGCGGACTCGGGCTCCTCACCCAGGTGATGGCCCTGGAACTGGCCGAGTACGGCATCACCGTGAACGCCGTGGCACCGGGCGAGATCGCCACGCCGATGACCGGCCAGGAAGAAACGGACGTCACGCGCGCGGCACGCCCGGGCATCCCGCTCGGCCGGCCTGGGGACGCCCGGGAGGTCGCGGCGGTCGTCGCCTTCCTCGCAGGCCCGGACGCCTCCTACGTGACGGGCGCCTCGTGGGCGGTGGACGGGGGCATGCTCCGCATGGGCCCGATGGCCGGATCCCACCTGACCGGCAACGCCTGGCGCCGCAGCTGAGTCCGCGACGCGCGGTGCCGTGCCGGTGCCGTGCCGATGCGTCGCGTGGTCGTACGTGTGCGGAGTGAGGCGGGAACACCGGTCAAAGGGGAGTGAGGCCGGAGGAGAGGAAAGGGTGACGGCCGGCCGAGCGCAGCCCGTTCGCGGCCGGTCAGGCGGTGCGAGGTTTCTTCGCAGCAGGGTCTGCGAGGGCCCTGGCGGAGGTCAGCGGGAGAGTTTTTCCGGCGCGTATGAAGTGGATGACCTCGTCGTGCAGGGAGCGGCTCGCGTCCTCGCTGGGACACGCCACGGGGCTTCCTGCGAGCTCTAGCCAGTCGGACGCGCCGCTGTACTGCACCGTGACGTGGGCCAGCCCATCGGCCTCGGTCCAGGTGGTGTGCACGTCGAGTTCACCGGTCAGCGCGGGGCCTGCCTCGCCGGTTTCGACACCGTTCCGTCCGGCGAAGACCCCGCGGGTGGTCCATGATGCCCAGCTCATGCGGCCTCCCTGATGCGCGTTGTTCTGCCAGTGTGCACGCGTCGGCACCTGCGTGCCCCTGCAGGCGGGAAGTCTCGGCCCGCAGGAGCGCGGGACCAGGGCACCGGCGGGCTGCAGGGGCGCGGCGACCAGCGCTCGGTACGGCGGTTGCGCCCCTCGGGACCCGGAACAGGGTGGCCGTCCGCTTTGGCGTGCAACGCCTCGCGCACCCGCGTGACCTCTCGCCGGAGCAGACTGTCGCCGCCGCGGCCTCGCGACGCACGGTTCACGCGTTGCGTTGGTCGTGGGTGTCCTGGCGGAGCTGGTCGGTGTGCCGGGTCATGGCGTCGATGCGGTCGGCCAGCTCGGTGTCCTCGGGCCGCAGGTGGGGGCGGGTGTCGGTCAGCGGCTTGACGAGGCGGGCCGCGTCGTTGTCGGCGAGGGCCTGGTTCAGCTCGCCGATCGCGCCGCGGGCGGTGTCCGGCAGACCGGTGAGGGAGGTGACCTGGCCCGCGAGCCGGCGCAGTTCGGCCGCGCTGTCGCGGGCCCAGGCGCTCACGGTGCGGTCGGCGGCGCGCGAGTCGCGCGTGGCCTGGACGCGCTGCTCACCGGTGCTGCCGGCCGTGCCCGGGCGCAGCCGGAGGTAGCGGCGTTCCGCCGCCTGACGGCTGGCGACCCCGAGGGGACCGGCGAGCTCGGCCCAGCTCGCGCCCTGGTCGCGGGCGTTCTCGATCAGAACGCACTCCCAGTCGGCGAGCCGCTCACGGGCCTCGCGGAGCAGCACCAGGGCAGCCAGTGCCGGGTGCGGTCCAGCCTCCGACGTGGACACGGCCGGACCCTGCGCCGGTGCTGCGGTGGGCAGGTGGGCGTCGCGCACGGCCTGGCTGATGGTCTCCAGGGCCGCGGCAGCGGCCAGGAAGTGGACCTGCCCGGTCGGCGGGCCGCCCTCGTTCATGACACTCTCCGTGACGTCATTCCGTTGCCTCTTCTCAATGTCATCTCTCGGGTGACGTTCTGCTTGTCATCGTTCCGATGACATGTTACAACAGGAGCACGTTGAAGCGCATTGGCAGTTCCTGCCTGAACCAACTGGAGGTGTTTCGCGATGTTGATGCGCACCGACCCGTTCCGCGAGATGGACCGCATCGTCCAGCAGCTTTCCGGCACGTCGGGAACCTGGTCGAAGCCGTCCGTGATGCCGATGGACGCCTACCGCCAGGGCGAGGAGTACGTGATCGCCTTCGACCTCCCCGGCGTCAGCACCGACGCGATCGACATCGACGTCGAGCGGAACATGCTGACCGTGAAGGCCGAGCGCCGGCCCACGGGGAAGTCCGACGGAGTGCAGATGGAGCTCTCCGAGCGGCCCCTGGGCGTCTTCTCCCGCCAGATCATGCTGGCCGACACCCTCGACACCGAGCGCATCGAGGCCGACTACGACGCGGGTGTCCTGACCCTGCGCATCCCGATCGCCGAGCGGGCCAAGCCCCGCAAGATCAGCATCAGCGGCTCCGGGGACCGCAAGCAGATCTCCGGCTGACCGTGCCCGGGCGAAGAACCGCAGATCCGCTCCGCTCCGTCGCCGCGGCGGAGGACCTGGCTCCGACCCCCTCCGGAAGCAGTCCTCCGCCGCGCTTCTCTCCTCTTCTCCGGAGGTGACGCCATGCCGATGCGCCGCGAATCGTTCCTCGCCCACGTCCAGGAACGCGGCGGGTACGGGACGCGCGAGGAAGCCGACCGCGTGTCCCGCGTCGTCCTGGCCCTGCTGGGCGCCCATCTGGTCGGCACAGTGCGGGCGCAGCTCGCCTCTCGCCTCCCCGAGACGTTCGCGCTGATCCTGCTCAACCCCCTCCAGGCCGAAGAGCCGCTCTCACCCGAGCGTTTCGTCCGCGCGACCGCGGCCTGGATCGAAGGTGCCACCGAGAAGACGGCCCTCTGGGACATCGGAGCCGTCCTCTCCACCGTGGCGGCCGCCGCGGGAGACGCCCTCACCCGGGAGGTGCTCCTCCAGCTGCCTCCCGGCTACGACGTGCTCTTCGGCCACCCACAACCCACCTGACACACCCGCGCAAGCCACATCCCCTCCCGCAGAGAAAGGCCGCACCCCGTCATGTACGAACCGACCCGACCGGAACCCTCCCGCGCGGCCACGACGTACGACCAGATGCTGGAACGTGTCCGCTACGAAGGCGCCTACCCCAGCCGCGAACGTGCCGGGGACGCCGTCCGCACCGTCCTGTCCGCCCTCGGCCGCCAGCTGACCGGCGACGAACGCGTGGACCTCGCCCGCAGCCTGCCCTTCGAAGCGGCTCTCGCTCTGACCTCGGCCGTCCCCGATGCCGAGCAGCTCACGGGCTGGGGCTTCGTCAAAGACCTTGCCTCCCGCACCGGCGCCACACCGGCCACCACCCGCTGGGACACCGGCGCCGTCCTCGCCGCCGTCGCCGCTCTCGCCGGCCCCGACCTCCTCGCCCGCATCCTTCAGCAGCTTCCCGACGGCTACGCACTCCTCTTCGGCCAAGCCCAGCTGCGCCAGCCCCAGCCCGCGGGCGCCTGACAGGCCGGTTTCCGCTTGTGGGCAGGCCGCCGTCGGCAAAGGGCACGCGATGGCCCCTTCAGGCCCGTATCGAACGCCCCGACCGTTCCCGCGCTGGCGCATCTGCCCCGGGCGGCCAGCATGCCTACGGGCTCCGGCCCGGGACCTCGGCAGGCGTGGCGGCCCCGGCCTCGCAGCTCGCTCGCCCCTGCGCCGCGCTCTCCTCCGGAACGGGCCTACCCGGGAACCGCTGGCTCGGCAGCACTTCGTCTGGTACCCGAGCGGCCGTTGGGCCTGCCGCGAGGGTGTGGCTGCGGACACTACCGGTTCGACGACGACCAGGCGGACGGCCACGACGGAACCAACAGCCGCCTGCACACCTGGTCGAACAGCCCGCGAGCCCCCTCCACTCCCC